>CBDUNP010000062.1:0-11382 GCA_965368605.1 uncultured bacterium
CGGTGAACTGCTCGGCGTTCAGGCCCGACCGGCTCATCCCCGTGTCCAGGTACAGGTGCACCGGCATCTTGATCCCAAACGTCTGCGCGATCTGGTTGACGGTCTTTAGTTGATCGAGGTCGTGGATCGAGAGGTGCAGCGTCTCGGCGACGGCGGGGCGGTACAGCGGATCGGTCCGGCCCAACTCGCGCAGCGGCGACAACAACAGGATCGGGCAGTTCACGCTCTTGTTGATCAGCCGCTCGGCTTCTTGCACGCTGTAGACCGCGAGCATGTCGCAGCCGGCCTTGACCAATCGGTGCGCGACGGCCGGGGCGCCTAACCCGTAGGCATCTTTCTTCACCACGCAGCAGACCGTGGCCGGCTTGTCGGTGGTGCCTTGCCTTGATTGTGCCAGCCCCCGCAGCGCCAGGAAGTTCTTCTCCAGGCGAGTCAGATCGACTTCCAGCCAACTGGTTTCCGATGCCATGGGGGCCTCAACGCGGACGGGGTGGGTGACGGTGAACGGGCCTCGTAGTTGTACCATGGGCGGTGTCTCCGTAAAATCTTGTCAGCAGCCGATTTGTTAGCCGTCCGCCTGTCCGGGGAGCCGAGTGTAGAGGTTTCTCCCGGCGGGGTAAATCGACGGGGACGGTGCTGCGTGACGAGCCATCGGCGTCGGGTAAAAATCTGTGTAACTCACTGTTATTTCAGATTATACATCTGACGCCGCCCGTTCATCCCGCAGCGCCCATCCCTGTTACTTTGATCGGTCGTCATCGGTTGGCTGCCTGGCGTCGAGCGATTTTTTCGACGCCGGCGCGGGGTCTGCGCGGCCGACGGCCGCCCCCGACGCCTCGACAGCACACCCGCCCGTGGTCAATTATCCACGGCAGCGATGGCGATCCCACACATGACCAACCCGAATACGGCCCCGGAAAAATCCCCGGCCACCAAAGACGACCTTTTTGACACCTCCGTGACCTTTGCCGGCATGGGCCTGGGCGATAATGTCGTCCAGGGGCTGACCGAGTCCGGCTTCGAGCACCCCACCGACATCCAGGCCCAGCTGATCCCCGCGATCCTCAACGGCAAAGACGTCATCGGCCAGGCACGCACCGGCACCGGCAAGACCGCGGCGTTCAGCCTCCCCGTCTTCCAACTGGCCGACCCCGACGTCCAGATGCAGGGCCTGGTCCTCACCCCCACGCGCGAGCTGGCGACGCAGGTCGCCGCCGAGATGGACGCCCTGGGCAAGCACACACCGATCCGCACCTCCTGCATCATCGGCGGCGAGTCGATGCGGGCGCAGCAGAAGTCCGTCGAACGCGGCGGACACATCATCGTCGGCACCCCCGGCCGGGTCATGGACCTGCACGGCCGACGCCAGATCCACTTCGACAACATCAAGTTCGTCATCCTCGACGAGGTCGACCGGATGCTCGATATCGGCTTCCGTGAAGACATCAAGAAGATCCTCCGCAGCGTCAAGGGCGATCACCAGACGATCTTTGTCTCCGCGACGATGGACAGCCAGATCGAGTCGCTCGCCCGGTCGTTTATGAAGCAGGACGCCGAGAAGATCACCACCGTGTCAGGCTCACTGACCGTGGCGATGGTCGATCAGAAGTATCTCCCGGTCGAGCCCTGGGACAAGCGGGCGCTGCTGCTTCACATGCTCCGCCATGAGAAGCCGGACACCACCGTGGTCTTCTGCAAGACCAAGGCGACCGTCCACAAGATCACCAAGTATCTGCAAGACAAGAATATCAGCGCCCGCGAGATCCACGGCGACCTGCAGCAACGCAAGCGCACGCAGGTCATGGACGCGATGCGCGACGGGAAGCTGGACGTGCTGATCGCGTCGGACCTGGCGGCACGCGGGCTGGACGTCGAGCACATCACCCACGTCATCAACTACGACCTCCCGGAAGACCCGGAGGTGTATGTCCACCGGATCGGGCGCACCGCGCGGGCCGGCCGACGTGGCATCGCCTGGAGCTTTGTGACCCCGGACCAGGGGCAGCTGCTGACGGAGATCGAGAAGCTTTCGGGCGCGATGATCGAGAAGCTGGACTATCCGAACTTCAAGCCCGGCCCCGTGCCGGACGACATCCGTGACGTCCGCGCCGCCGAACGCCGCCGGGCCGAAGCGCCCGCCCGCACGCTCGAGTCACGCGTCGCCGGCGGGATCGACACGTCCGGGTACTCCGAAGACGAGCTCAAGGCCATGTTCCCCGACGGCAATATCCCCAAGAACCTGCCGAAGAAGGGCCTGGGCGGAAAGTTCCGGACGCGTCGCGGGTAGGGCGGTTCGGAGGTGTTGCTCGGCCGGGCCGAGACGCCGCCTGATCACCTATTTCTTCTTGAGGACGGCGCGCCAGCCGGTCGCGCTGTCCGGCCGTCTTGACATGATCGTCTGCCTGACGTCCTCGACGATCACGATCGCATCCGAGTCCGCACGCTGGATGATGTCCATCAGCTTCTGGGTCTGCTTCCGCTGTACGATGGCGAAGCACATCGCGACCTCGCCGCTGGCGCCGCGCGCCGGGACCTCGGTGACGGTGTAGTCCGCCATCCGCATCGCCATGGCGATCGCCTGGGAATAGTGCTTGCTGATCGCGACGACCTGCTGCTGCCCCATGGCGAGCTTGCCCTCGACCCACACACCGCAGGCGTTGCCCAGCGCGAAACCGGCCCCGTAAGACAAGACCTTGATTAGCGTCGGCTGCACCAGCACGCCCGAGACCGCCAACACCCAGACAATCACCTCCGCAAACCCCAGCGCCGCCGCCGTCCATCGCGCGCCGCGCACCACGCAGATCGTTCGCACGGTGCCCATCGAGACGTCCGTGATCCGTGCAAGGATAATGAAGACGGGCCAGAACAGCGGGTACGCATCAAGCCAGTCGGTAACGGTCTGCATCGCTCAATGATCGCACAGTTCAAGAAATATACAAACACCGTGTGTTGGCCGCCGATGCCGACCATCACGTCCAGAGGATCACGCCGAACATCACCACCCAGGCGACCGCCAGGAAGTGCCAGAACAGGCACATCTGCTTGAGGTGCGCGACCGCGTATTCGTAGGCGTCGTGACGGAAGTAACGGTTCAGCACGATCATCCGCCCGAGCCCCGCGAGTGTGTGTACACCGTGCAGCAGAACCAGCACGAGGATGAACAGGTAAGGCGCGCCGCTGCCCGCGTCTGCGGCGCTGGCGGGTACACCCGTTTCACGATGCATATGAATCAGCTCAATCAGGCCCGGTGTTTGCAGCAGCACGAACACCATCCCCAGCAGCGTGCTTAGCAGCAGGGCGCGGGCGGCGACGGTGTTTCGACGCATCTGCGCCGACAGGTATGCCCAGTGCAGACAGACGCTGGAGACCAGCAGCACGAACGTGCTGAACCAGAACCAGATCGGGATGGCTAGGCCCTGCACCGGTGTGCGTGATCGCGTGACGACGTACCCGATCAGCAGGAACGTGAATGCCAGGGTGAGCCCGGCGGTAAACAGCCAGGTCCCCAGGGTTCCCGCCGCAGAAGGGGCGCGGAAGGTTTCCAGCGGGCTGCGTGGGCGTGTGCGGGTTTGATTGACTTCGGTGGCCTGCATGATGCGCCTCCTGTGAGTCGATATGTTAATACAATTATATCCTATTATTGGCCCGTGACCAGCCCGGGCAAAAGGATCGGTCTTCAGCTGGGCGGTGGGGTGGGTTTGAACCTTCAGCGGGGTGTGTTCCCGCCCTGGGCGGTGGTGAATGCCTGGAGAATCAGTATTGACCGGCTCTGGTCAGGTGCCGACCGGGGCGACGACACGCAGCGGGCCTTTCGACACAACCACGCCGCCGGGCCGTTCGACCGTGATCGCGAAGACGATGGGCTTGTCGACTCGCAGCTTGGCCTGGATCGGGACGATCACCTCACCGTCGGACGTGACATCGAAGACGCCGCCGTCGACCGGGTTGGCATCGACATCGGGATCGACGATCCATAGCTGGTACTGCTCAACGCTCGGGTCGTTCACCGGCAGGCCGGCCAGTCGCATGTAGCCTTCCTGGCGGTCGTCCGACCAGGTGACGTCGCCGGTGACTTTCCCGTAGACCGGGTCGTCGGACGCTGTCCACGGGGTCTGGAACGTGTCGGGGGCGTCGTGGATTAGCGCAGTTCGCAGCGAGGCGGGGTCGGGCGCCGTGTTGTCAGGGGTCGTGGCGATCCATGTCGCCACCGTGAGCGCCAGCATCGCCGCGGCGGCGAGCCAGCCCCAGGCCGGGTGGCCAAAGCGTGAAGCCTGGTCCGGGAACGGCAGCGAGGCGGGTATGTCGGCCGGAGCCGGTGAGCCGACGGACGACTCGCCCTGCGCAATCAGTCTGTCCGCCAACGCCGCGGGCATGGGCTCATGCGATGTATCGGATTCCGCATCCATGGCAAGGTAAACCGCGGCGGCGGCCAATTCCATGTCGTCGTCGGGTGCTTGATCTAGTTCATCGAGCAGCCGCGTCAACTCGAGGGTCTGTGCGTCATCCAGGCCGTACTGTGCCTGGTCAGCCAGGAGTTCCAGCAGTTGTTCTTCCTGTTGCAGGCGTCTTTGATCACTCATGCGGACACCTCGCTTCCCATCGTTGCATCCCCACGGATAGCGTCTCGGAGTTTCATCAGGCCGCGTCGGGCGTGTGTCTTGACTGTGCCCAGCGGCAGGCCGAGTTTTTCTGAAATCTGTGAGTGGGTCAACCCGTCGTAAATCGAATGCCGGATGACCTGTTGCTGCGATTCAGGCAGTTTTTGCAGGGCTTGCTGCGCCAGGCGGACGGTGTCGTCGTGTTCGAGCGTGTCTGCCTGGGTCTGGGTTGGTTCGGTTGACTCGCCCAGCGAGACGGTCTGCAGCGACCTCCCCTTGCGCCGCAGCCGATCAATCAGTCGGCGGCGGGCGATCATCGTGACGAACGTGTATTCCGAGGCCTTCCCCGGGTCGAAGCGGTCGGCCTTCTCCCAGAGCTCGATGAAGATGTCTTGCACCGCGTCTTCGGCCTCGGCGGTATCCGCACAATACTTCCGGGTCAGGGACCATAGGGCGGCGCTATATCGCTCTACAAAAACGCGGACCGCGGACTGATCGCCCGCGGCCACGCGTTGTAGTGTCGTAAGCGTTTCTGATATCGCCATGGTTCCTCGTGGTCCGTCGCCGGGTGCCCCTCAATCGGATGCACACATCTCAGCGTGCCGCGGAGGCCATGGGGGTTTCGGACATCTGATCCATCGCGTCGTCCATCATGTGCCGGTAGATCCAGGCCTTTTTGCCGGCCGAGTGGGTGTGCTCGGCATCGGACAGCGCTTTATCCGCCATCCGAGCGACGCCGTCGGGCACGGATGGATCACCGGCCAGGCTCATCACGGCGATCTGATAGATCGCGGCACAGCCGGCGTGGTCGCCGTGGTTGTACCGGGGGGCGCCCATGCGGATCGCCTCACGGATACGCTCGGCGGGGCTCGCCTTGGCGGATTTGTCCGGCGGGAGCAGCACCTTGTTGATCACGTGGATCACGCCGTTGCTCGCATCGATGTCGGCATTGATAACCTGAGCGTTGTTGATGAACACCTTGCCGTCCTTGGACATCGTCGTGATCGTCTGGCCCTGGAGCGTTTCCACAGTCGCGCCCGCGGCGGCGGCCTCGGAGAACACCCGGCCCGGCACGACGTGGTACGTCAGGACCGCGGAGAGCTTATCTTTGTTCTCGGGCTTCAGCAGCGACTCAACCGTGCCCTCCGGCAGGGCCGCGAAGGCGTCATCGGTCGGCGCGAACACGGTGAAAGGCCCGTCGCCCTGCAACGCTTCTACCAGGCCGGCGGCCTGCAGCGCGGCGGCGAGTGTGTTAAACGCGCCGGCTTCAACAGCCGTGGCCACGATGTCATCGCTGCTCGGGAGGATCACCGAGTCGATGACGTGGATGATCCCGTTGCTGGCCTTGATGTCGGTGGCGATGATCTTCGAGCCGTCAATAAACGCGCCGTCATCGTTCACCACGATCTCGGTGCGCTGGCCGTTAAGCGTGTCCAGCGCCTTGGCTTTGAGGACCTTCTCGGCCTTGAGTTTGCCCGGCACGACGTGGTAGGTCAGGATCGCAGCGAGCAGGTCTTTGTTTTCAGGTTCCAATAATTCATTGATCTTGTTTTCACCGAGCTTTGCAAAAGCCTCGTCGTTGGGCGCGAAGACGGTGATCGGGCCGTCGCCCTTGAGTGCGTCGACCAGCCCGGCCGCCTGCGCCGCGGCGATCAGGGTGTTGAACGTCCCGGCTTCGGAGGCGACATCCACGATGTCTTTGCCCGCCGGCTCGGCCATGCTGTGGCCCTGCTTCTTGCCCTCGTTGTGGTGACCGGCGTAACTGCTGCTCAGGCCGACGGCCAGCACACAGCTCGCAGCAAGGGTGGTAGTGGTGAGTGTGCGTTTTGCAAACATGGGTCTTTACCTCGGGTTTAGGCTGTTTCTTGTAGTAGCAACCGGGACATTCCCGCCTGCCGGTATGTACTTCGCAGGACCGGCCCGGCTGGATTCAACGTACCCGTGATTTTTTTGAAACCTCGACAATGCCTGCACGTCGCATCCCGCGGCGTCCCCGGACACGCCGGTGTTTTTGTGGCGATTTATTGTCAGGCGACAGGCGCATCAAAAAGCCCACAGCCTGAGGCCGTGGGCTTAATTGATATCGAGCGTTTTGCGGAACTGTGTCTGTTTTAGTCGTACATTGCTTCGAGCAACTCGGCGTTCTCAAGTTCTTCGGGGCTCTTGCCCAGGGTGACCAGGACCACGGCGTCCTGGAAGTCGGCGGCGCTGGAGCCCAGGTCCGTCGTGCCCAGCTCGAAGAGGTAGATCGCCTGATTCACGTCCAGGGTCATCGTGTTCGTGTCCGCGTCGATGTACTGCTGGATGAAGTGGACCGCGTCGGCCTGGTTGTCGAAGCCGCTGATGTCCGGGACGTCGTCGCCGTCACGCAGGACCAGAACGGCGGGGGACTCGTCGTGCGAGTTGCGCTCCAGGTACAGGCTGCCGCTGGTGCGCCAACTGGTGGCGGTCAGCTCGATGCGTTCGTTGGGGTCGAAGGTTTCCTGAACGATGTGATGGCGTGGCCCGGCGTGGTCGTTGACGTCGCCTTTGCTTGGGTCGTCGTGTGCGCCGAACGGATCGAGGACCATGTCGCCGATGCGGACCTGAACGGTCACGGGCATATCAACGCCGCCCGAGGTGATGGCGGCGCCGAGGACGGAGACCTTGGCGGCGAAGGTTTCGGTCGGGACGACCCGGCCCTCGCTGATCTCAAAGTCGATGGTGGTCTGCGCATGCGCTGCGCCGGCCGTGATGGTTGACGCAACGATAGCAAGCGCCGTGGAACGGAGGAACGTCTGCGTGGAGGTCTTCA
Source organism: uncultured bacterium (assembly GCA_965368605.1). Taxonomy (GTDB): domain Bacteria; phylum Planctomycetota; class Phycisphaerae; order Phycisphaerales; family Phycisphaeraceae; genus JAJRRS01. The sequence goes on from CBDUNP010000062.1 coordinate 7,393, forward strand.
GCATGGTGAACCCACCCCTTTGCATTGTGGCCGGTGAAGGCCGGTTGTGTTGTACAGTCTGCCGACCGTGCAAGGTCACCCCAGACTGAAGCCCGTCCGGCGTCGGCGACGCCACCCACGAGCTTGACCCAATCAACCAATTCAAATGCCCGGTCTCCAAACAAGGCTCGGCAATTTTCTTGATCCGGGGCCTGATCATGGGTGTCTGTCTGGGAGAGGGGGTTGTGTTAAACCATGCCAATCGTAGGGGTTAGGCCGGTTGTGACGGCAGGGGGGCGATAATCCTGCGGGCACAGGGCAGGCAGCGGATCTGAGGCGGGGTCGGGGGTTTACTGGCTCCGGGGAGCGGTGGGGCCGCCCCGCATTGCCGACCGGCGGGCAGTCGCTATGATGGCCCGTCCTATGGCAGGTACCAGAGACATTAAGGGCCGGATCAAGGCTGTCGGGAACATCCAACGCATCACCAAGACGATGCAGATGATCGCGACCGCCCGCTTCCAGGCGATGCAGAAACGGGCCACCGAGGCCCAGGCCTACACCCAGCAGATCAGCCAGATCGTCAGCGAGCTCGCGGCGAACCTCGGCGAGGGCGGCGACGTGTCCCACCCGCTGCTGAGCGCCCCCAAGCCGGCGACCGGCCGACAGCTCGTGCTGGTCATCAGCTCCAACCGCGGGCTCTGCGGTGGCTACAACGCCAACCTCCTCCGCGCCGCCATGAAGCAGATCAATGGCCCCGGCCAGACCGACATCGAGATCGTCGGCAAAAAAGCCAGCGGCTTCTTCAAGTTCGCCAACGTCGCCGTGGACAAGTTCCACAGCCACATCTCCGACAAGCCCGAATACGCCGACGTCGAACGTCTGGCCGAGGAATACATGCAGGCCTTCACCGAAGGCAAGTACGACTCGGTCAAGGTCATCTACACCGCGTTCGTCTCGATGTCCCGCCAAGAGCCGCGCGTGCAGCAGTTGCTGCCGCTGGAGCCGCCGGTCGCTGCCGAAGGCGAAAAGGCCAGTGCCGGCCCGGCCACGGTCTACGACTTCTCCCCCGAGCCGCAGGAATTGCTCGGCGAACTGCTGCCGATCACGGTCAAGACCAACCTGTTCCAGTGCTTCAACGAGGCCACCGTCAGCGAGCAGCTGATGCGTATGGTCGCGATGAAGGCCGCGACCGACGCCGCGGGCAAGATGCAGAAATCGCTGAAACGCAAGTTCAACCGCGCCCGTCAGGCCTCGATCACCACCGAGCTCAGCGAGATCATCGCCGGTGCCGCGGCGCTGAATTAAACTCAGCCCGCTTCAATCCCAAACACCAAGCCCCGCCATCTTTGGCGGGGTTTTCTTTTGCATTCAATGTTTGAGGATCACGTCCGCCCGAACTGCTTCTCAAGGTCTTTAAGCGTCAGCCGCAGCGTCGTCGGCCTCCCGTGCGGGCAGTTGCTTGAACGCTCGATCTCCTGACGCCTGGCCAGCAGGGCGCTGAGTTCTTCCTCGCTCATCTTGTCCCCCGCCTTGACCGCCGCCTTGCAGGACATCATGTCCAGCACCTCGTGCAGCGCGGCCTCCTCGGCATTGGGGTTGCGCACGTCCAGCTGCCCGGCATCCGCCTTGGCGATCAACTCCGGCAAAAAAGTGTCCGGCTCGACGTTGCGCTCAAACAAAAACGACGGGAACGCCTGCACCGCCACCGCGTCCGGGCCGATCGCGTCCAGCTCGATCCCGATCTTTTCGAGGATCGGCTTGATCTGCGTCAGCGTGTTCTGCTGGTTCTCGTCCGCGTCGATGATCACCGGCATCAGCAGGCGCTGGCTCTCCAACGGCTTGCCCTCGCCCAGAACACGTTTACGCAGCGTCTCGAACATGACACGCTCATGCAGCGCGTGTTGATCCACAATCACCAGCCCATCTTCATCCTGCGCCACCAGGTAGCTCTTGTGGACCTGAAGGATGGACTGCGACTTCAACGCGGTCGACTGCGTGGCGGCGGGATGTTCGTTTGGGATCAGCGGTTCTTCATCCGGGGGGATCGCGGAGGGGTCTTCGCTCGCCAGGGCCTTGCGGACCTCCTGGTAAGCGAAGCCCTTTTGTTTCGGGTCCATCTGTCGGAAGAAGTCGACGAAGGCGTCGGTCGAGACGTTGGCGTTCAGGCCCGCGCCCGCCTCGGCGGTCTGTGGTTGGAAGCCCGACCGGTGAAACGGGTTCTGGCTCTGCAGGTCGGCGGTCGGGGTGAGGTCGCTGCCCAGCAGGCGCTGACGGATCGCCGACAGCACCAGCCCGTGCGCGTGCGAGGGGTTGCGGAAGCGGACCTCGGCCTTGGCGGGGTGCACATTCACGTCCACCGCGTGCGGGTCGATCTGAAGGAACACCACCGCCACCGGGAACCGGTCCATCGGCATCAGCCCGCGGTAAGCCTCTTTTACCGCGTGCGCCAGGTTGCGGTCTTTGATCGGTCGGCCGTTGACGCAGAGGTATTGGAACTTGCCCGTCGCCTTGGCGATCGAGGGCTGCCCCGCCAGGCCCCACAGCTTTGCGCCGCCACGCTCGGGCAGGTCCTCGTGGTGAAACTCCAGCAACTCGTCGTCCATGTCCTTGCCCAGCAGCGCGACACAGCGCTGGGCGCGGTCCTGGTTGGCGGGGATGTCGAAGGTGACCCGGTCGTTGTGCTTGAGCTTGAAGGCGACGCGGTGGTGGACCATCGCGATGCGTGTGAGCGTGTCGTTGATCTGCCCGAACTCGGTCGGCGCGGTGCGTAGGAACTTCCGCCGGGCCGGCGTATTGAAGAACAGGTCGCGGACCTCGATGACCGTGCCGGGCGAACCGGCCTCGGGCGCGACCTGGCCTACCGTGTCGCCGCTGGCCTCGATCACGGCCCCGGCTTCGCTGACTTTCCCATCCACCGTCGCCCGGCTGGTGATCTTCAGCCGGCTGATACTCGCGATCGACGCCAGCGCCTCGCCTCGGAAACCAAGCGTGCCGATCGCGGCGAGCTGGTCCGCAGCGGTGAGCTTGCTGGTCGCGTGCGGCTCGACCGCCAGCGGCAGCTCCTCCGGCGGGATGCCGTGGCCATCATCGCTGATCCGGATCAACTGCCGGCCGCCGTCTTCGAGCGTGACCTCGATCCGGGTGGCCCCGGCGTCCAGGCTGTTCTCCACCAGCTCCTTCACGACGGACGCGGGGCGTTCGATCACCTCGCCGGCGGCGATCTGGTTAATCAACAACTTGGACAGCTTACGGATCGGCATCGACGTATCGTAGCAGGCCAAGGGCCCGGGCGGTATGCTCTAGCGATGATGTTCAACCCCAACGATATCGTGCTCTTTCAGGGCGATTCCATCACCGACGCCAGCCGGCGCCGCGGCCGAAAGGCCCCCAACGACGCCGCCGGGCTGGGCCTGGGCTACGTCTTGCATGCCTCCGGTCATCTTCTGAATAGCTCGCCCGATCTGAGCCTGAACATCTACAACCGCGGCATCAGCGGGGACAAGGTGTATCAGTTGGCCGACCGCTGGAGCAAGGACTGCCTGAAGATCAGGCCCGACGTCCTGAGCATCCTCATCGGGGTCAACGATTACTGCCACGCCCATTTCCACGGCTACGGCGGCACACTCGCGGAATACGAGAACGACTACGTCACCCTGCTTGAGCGCACCCGTGTCTTGCTGCCCGAGGTGAAGCTGATCCTCGCCGAACCGTTCCTGCTGGAGGCCGGGCCGATCAGCGATGTCCATGTTGAAGGGATCACCGTATACCGCGAGGCGGCCCGCCGGATCGCTGAGAAGTTTCAGGCCGTGTGGGTGCCTTACCAGCAGGTCTTCAATGATGCGCTCAAGCAGGCGCCGGCGGAATACTGGGCACCGGACGGCGTGCACCCGACCGTCGCGGGACATCAGTTAATGGCCGAGGCCTGGCTGGACGCGGTCAGCCGCCATTAATATTCATCGAAACAATAAAACATTAAATAATCCGGCATAATTATAGGTATTCCTCTTGTGA
>CBDUNP010000063.1:0-11309 GCA_965368605.1 uncultured bacterium
TTCCAGGGCGTCGTAGTCGAAGCTGATGCTCAGCAGGACCGCCAGCAGCAGGAACCCGGCGGCACTCGCCATGACCGGCTCCTTGGCGACACGCTCATAGGCCTGGTTGTTCTGCTCGTTAGGATCGGACTGGCTGGCCAGCATGATGACGAACATATAGGTGACGAGGATGGCCCCGCCGTAGATGATGACGACGGCAAAGGCCATGAACTGGGCGCTCAGCAGCAGGAACAGCCCGGCGCTGGCCAGGACGACCATGACGAACCAGAGGGCGGCGTAGACCGGCCGTGTGTGGGTGATGACGCGGACGGCGGACACCAGGGCGATGCCGCTGAAGATGTAGTAGTAGAGGAAGGTCCAGTCCGCCAGGCCGGAGTCCCGGCCGTCCCAGAAGCTGCTGGAGGCCAGGAAAAGCCACAGCAGACCGACCGAGGCCGCGCCGATCAGCGGGCCGACGAACCGCAGGCCGCGTTTCTCCTTGGGGAGCATCAGGGTCAGTGACAACGCGCCGAGCACCGAGGCCGTGTAGAGCGCGTATTCGAGATACTGTTCCATGATCGATCCGGGGGGTATCTATTCCGGGGGTATCTGGTTGCCCGGGGATGATTTCCGGGATTCCACGTCCTTGTCCATCAGCCGCCGTCGAAACCAAAACCACCCGGTCGGCGTGTCAAAGCGGACAGGATAGGCAGCGGTCTTGATCTATGCAACAAATCGCGTGTCGGGCTGGTCCGATCGACGGCGGTGACTGTGGAGAATCGTTGTATGAGGCTGGATGAAGAGTTACAGCGATTGGGCCGGGGAGGTGGGGTATAGCCGGATCATGGCCCGGGATGGCCGGTGATGTGATCCGGGTGGAGGGTTCGTGTGGATGGTGGCTGGCGTCGTTGCGGCTGGGGTTAGCGGGCGGGGTGTCGGGGGTGGCGCGGTGGGCTAATGGGCGGATTGGCATCCGTCGGTCAACGTGCGCGAGATAAGTGTGGGGGGCAGTTGGACGGCCCTCACCCCGGCCCCCTCCCGGGGGGGGAGAGGGGGCGGGCGGATTTATCCGGTGGTGGTGGTGGGTAGCGGTGGGGGTTCGATGGCGCCGACCTGGTCGGTGCCGGGGAGCATGCACATGCGGGGCTGGCCGCAGGCGGGGCACTTGCTCATCTGCTCGAGCTTGGTCTGGTAGGTGGTGACGGTGGCGACGAGGGTGGCGTGGCTCCAGGTCAGCGGGGAGACCGACAATGGGGCGTTGGTCTCGGGGTGGACCTGCTCGGCGAGGACGCCGGACTCCAGCGCGTGGCTGGTGACCCAGTCGAGGATGGGCTTGGCTTTTTCGAGTTCCTCGACGGTCTTGGCGCGGGCGATGTGGTAGTCGGCCAGCCAGAGCGTGCAGATAAACCACGGATTGCCCGGGACGTTCTCGACGTCGTTACTGACCTGGTGGTAGTAGTCGTTCTCGTAGCGAGCGACGCCGCCGACCCCGGTCTTGATCCAGAGTTCTTTTTCGATGGCGTCCATGGTGGCGACGACGCGGGGGTCGTCGGCGCTGAGCATGTCCATGGCCCAGATGGCGTAGATGGAGCTGTCCAGGACCTTGTCCTCGTCGTGGAGGACGTCGTGCTGGCCGATGTCTACATGATCGGGGTTGTCGGCGGGCTCGGGGGTGCGGCCGGCCATGACCTGGGCGAGCAGCTGCGCGGTGCGGTCGGGGTCCGACGGGGTGATGCGGCGGAGGAACCGGCCCTTCTCTTCTGACCAGAAGTGCTTGCAGAAGGCGTCCTTGACTTCCTCGGCGGCGTGGGCGTAGGCGGTGGAGCGCGCGGTGTCCCCGAAGCAGACGGCGAACTGCCAGGCGGCTTTCAGCCCGGCGTAGACCGTGGCGACGGTGAAGGCGTGGATGCCCCAGCGTTCTTCCCACAGGTCGTAGCTGGGCAGCGGCAGGTGCGTCTCGGGATCGCGGTAGCGGACCATGAAGTCGGCGGCCTTCTGGACGACATCGACCCACAGCGGGCGGACGAACTCGATATCCCGGTAGCGGACGTAGTGACGCCAGAGCGACCAGACAACCAGGGCGGTTTCGTCTTCCTGGATCGGAAGCTGGGGCCGGCCGTCGACGACCCAGGGGTGCCAGCTCGAGGCGGGCGAGCCGTCGGGGTTGTACTTGTGCAGGAACATGCCGGTGTCGGTGATCGCCTTGGAGCAGAAGCTGAAGAAGGATCGTGCGACGTCGGGGAAGCCGGCGGAGTCCAGCGCGTCGGCGACGAACGCGCCGTCACGCGGCCAGAGGTAGGAGTAGGTGTCACGCGAGAACTGGAGGATGTCCGAGTCGTTGGCGGCGATGATCGCGCCGCCGTTGTCGATCTGCGTGCGGACCAGCAGCAGCGAGCGTTTGTAGAGCTCGGTGACGTGTTCGGGGAGCTTGCCGACCTCGGTGCGGTCGAAGTCGTTGCGTGAGGCGGCGAGCCAGAGCCGCCAGTAGGCGTTGGTGCGTTCGAGGACGCCTTGTGGACCGACGCGGTGCAGGAAGTTATGGATCTCCTGCATGTCTTTGTATTTCTTCCCACAGCCGATGACCATGTAGACGGTCTTGGATTCGCCGGGGTCGAGGTTGACGTGGGTGAGCATCGTGGAGTCGACGGCCCCCTGGGCGATGGGGTTGTTGCCCAGTTCGCCGTCTTCGGCGTCGCGCCAGGTGCCTTCGGCGCCGTGGAAGCCGGCGTTGCCGGTGGCGTACTGATCGATCTGGTGCTGGGAGCCCTGGTAGAAGCTGGTGAGGATGTAACGCTTCTTGCGGTAGTGGACCAGGCTCTTGAGCTTGGGGTCGTAGTAGGCGGTGTCGCCGACCCGCGTGCCGTACATGTGGAAGTCCTGGTGGTGGACGATACGGACTTCTTTGGGCTGATCGGTCTGGTTGCGGACCTCGATACGCCGGACGTGGACGGGGCGGTGGAAGTCCACGACGTCCTGGCAGACAAGCTGAACCCCCAGGCGTGCGTGGGTGAGGGTGACTTCGGTGCTGAGGGTGTCCTGAACGTATTTGCGGGAGATATCCCAGCCCGCGTCGTCGGTCCAGACCATGCGCTGCTTGCGGCGGTCGGACTTGTCCTGAGGGTCGGGGGTCAGGGTGGACCAGACGCCAAAGCGGCAGGGGCCCGCGCCGGCGTGGTTCTCCTGGCCGACGTGGGGGAAGTACAGATCGCGGACGCGGTAGAGTTCGTCGAAGGTGACGAGCATCTGCCCGTTGCCGACGGGGATATCACGGGGCATGGTCTCTCCCTGGGGGGCCTGGATCGAAACAGCGGTAGGTACCGGTTCATCGGCCAACAGGGCGGGCCGGTCCAGCAGTGTCCGCCGGGTTATCAGATGCAGAGTGTAGGGCCAAGCGTTGGAAGCTCAAGCCGGTTCTGTTACGATCCCTCAAGATCGGCCCCCGGAGACCCCGGGCCCCCTGACGTCTTAAAAGACTATCGGGCCTTGGCCTGCTGACTAGACCTGAAGCGGAAACTGAACTTATGCCCCAGATCACGATTGACGGCAAGCTCTGCGAGTTCGAGGGCAAGAAGACCATCCTCGATGTGGCTTTGGATAACGGGATCGAGATCCCGCACTACTGCTACCACCCTGGGATGAGCGTCGCGGCGAGCTGCCGGATATGTATGGCCGAGGTCGAGGCGCCCAACCCGCGCAACGACAACAAGCTGGAGATGATCCCCAAGCTGATGCCGACCTGCCAGACGCCCGCCGGCGAGGGGCAGGTGGTGCACACCAAGAGCCCCAAGTCCGTCGCCAACCAGAAGGCGGTCATGGAGTTCCTGCTGATCAACCACCCGCTGGACTGCCCGGTATGCGACCAGGCCGGCGAGTGCTACCTCCAGGACTACAGCTACAAGTACGGCCGCAGCGAGTCGCGCTTCGACGAGAGCAAGGTCAAGCAGCCTAAGAAAGACATCGGCGAGCACGTGCTGCTGTACTCGGACCGGTGCATCATGTGTACGCGCTGCGTGCGGTTTACCAAGGAAGTCTCCGGGACCAGCGAGATCGGCATCTTCGGGCGTGGCTCAAGCGAGCAGATCGATGTGTTCCCGGGCAAGCCCCTGGACAACGAGCTGTCGGGCAACGTCGTGGACATCTGCCCGGTCGGTGCGCTGCTCGATAAAGACTTCCTGATGTCGATGCGTGTGTGGAATCTTGAGAAGGCCGCGAGCATCGACGGGATCACGGCGTCCGGGGATAACCTTTCGATCGAATACAACGAGGACCGCGTCTACCGGGTCAAGCCCCGGACGAACATGGACGTGAACAAGTGGTGGACCAGCGACGAGATCCGCTTCGGCTGGAAGTTTATTCACAGCGAAGAGCGTCACCGAAGCCCGTTGGTCAAGACCGATGGGGAGTCGAAGGAACAGGACTGGAACCAGGCGTATGACGCGCTTCAGGCCGGGCTGACCGGTGTGCTGGAGTCGCGCGGGCCGGGCTCGCTGGCGGTGATGGTCAGCCCGATGCTGTCGTGTGAAGACGCGTACCTTCTGGGCAAGCTGATCGTCGGGCTGGATGCCGAGGCGGTGATCGGCGTCGGGCCGGTGCCGACCAGCGGTTCAGACAAGACGTTCCCGGGTGGGTACACGATCACCGCGGAGAAGGCGCCGAACGCGCGCGGCGTCCGTCGGGCCCTGGGTCAGTTGACCGAATCCGTGCTGGACTACGATCAGTTCCTCGCGTCGATCGACGACGAGCGGACGGCGGCGGTGGTGCTGACGGGCAACTACCCAAGCGCCTGGGTCACGCCGGAGCTTGCCAAGGCGATCAACGGGAAGTTCTCGGTGCTGATCGACACGCTGCCGAACAGCATCACCGACAACGTGAACGTCCTGCTGCCGGGCGCGACGTTCGTGGAGAAGAGCGGGACGTTTGAGAACCATCAGAACCGGCTGCAGAGCTTTGACCAGGCGATCAAGCCGATCGAGTTCGCCCGGGCCGAGGGGCAGATCGCGCTGGACCTGATCACCCGGTTCGGGCTGGGCGAGGCCAAGCGGTTCGATGCCCACAAGACACGCATCGAGATGGGCGACGCTTTCGTCACCGACGTGCATCACCCGTCGGCCGAGTCACGCAAGGTCAGCGACATGCACCTGGTGCAGCTCTGATCCCGCGGCTTCGCGGTTGAAGGATCCGAATAATAAAACAAGCCCACGGTTTAGAAGCCGTGGGCGTTTTTTTTATGTGGTGTGTGGGGGGGCTTGTCAGCGTGTGTCGGGTTCGTCGGAGTCGACGAAGACCAGCGTGGTGAAGCCCGGGGCCGCGGGGGTCGGGGGGAGCTTGGCGACGGCAGGGCGTGCCGAAGCGGTGGCGGGGGTGTCGGCGGACTCAATCGCGTCGACGCCGTGGGCCAGGTCGTACTGGACGTAGGAAAACGTGGGTGCGATGACGACGTGCGGCTCGCGTGTGCTGGCGCAGCCGATCAGGCTGAACGCCACAGTTAACAGAGATAGTCCGCACCAAAAATTCCGCATTCCGAATCCTTGTTCTGACAGACGGCAAGCCGCCGGGGCGTAAGGGCAATGACCGTTTTCGGCCTTGCAACGTTGATGAGTACGCCGATGATGGACAGGGTCCGACCGACGCCCCAGCAGGTGAGTTATTGGCCCTATGTAAGCGTCCAATACACCCGGGGGGTTTCCTAATTAATATCGGTTGACCAGAGTCTCACATGCAGCGAGTATGTGGATTATAGGGATTATTCGGGTGTTCTCAAACGTAGGCGATTATGTCCGATAAACGAACCGACCAGTTGCCGTTGTTCGTTTCGACTCGACAGTCGTCGTTGATTTCGGTGTCGCCGAATAAGATCAAAAGGCCCGCTGCTAAACCCGGTGCGGCGCTGAGTGTATGCGTGTTGGGCAGCGGAAGCGGGGGGAACGCGACGGTGATCCGCATCGGTGAAACAGTGTTTATGGTCGATGCGGGGTTTGGTCCGCGCACGACCGATAAGCGATTGGCGCAGGCGGGGATGTCGCTCGACAGCCTGCACGCGATCTGCCTGACGCACCTGGATCAAGACCATTTCCGGCGATCTTGGCCGAACACTTTGCTGAAACTTGGTGTGCCGATCTACCTGCACGAGTGGCATTTTTGCGAGCTGATGCGCATGCCCGGCGGGGCGGAGCTGCGCGACGCGGGGCTGGCGCACTCGTTCGGTTCGTCGCCGTTTGAGCTAATGCCCGGGGTGCACACGTCCACCGTCCGCCTGCAACACGACAAGCAAGGCACCATCGGGTATCGCTTCGACACCGGCGCGGGCAGCGTCGGGTACGCAACGGATCTTGGGCACGCGCCGGCGTCGCTGATCAAGCACATGGCGGGTGTTGACCTTCTTTGCATCGAGTGTAATTACGACGAGCACATGACCACCACCAGCCCACGCCCGAGCTGGGTCAACCGGCGGAACATGTCCGACTCCGGGCACCTGTCAAACGAGCAGAGCTTCGAGGCGGTACGCATGATCGCCGACGCGAGTCCGGGCGGCCTGCCCCGGGACGTCGTGCTGCTGCACCGGTCCAGCCAGTGCAACCACCCGATGAAGGTCCAGCGTGTGTTCGAGCGTGACCCGGACCTGGTGAAGCGCATCACGCAGACGGATCAGCGCAGGCGGACACGGTGGCTGCACGTGAAGCCGACGGCGGCGCGTGTGCGGGCGCAGATGCCGTTGAAACGCTGAGTTGTTTCACTTCGTGTACCCGTTCGGCCTGCTCAGGGGCCGAGCGATTCGATATCGGGTGCGTTCTGGATGTCGTCGATGAGGGCGAAGTCGGCGTGGACGAAGATTTCGTCCATGCGTTGCCCGCCGGAGGGATCGACGCCGAAGTCCAGGTCGCGGATGCTGTATAGGCCGTCGGTCTGTGTGCCGTTGTTGGCGTGGCTGGTGACGTGGCCGTCGTTGTAGAGGATGTTGACGGTTTCGTTGCCGTGGTTCGTGCGGTAGTAGTCGGGGCTGAACGACAGGAGTGAGTTGGCATCGATCAGCAATGCGGTGGCGGGCAGGCCGGGGTTGGACTGGCCCAGGTCGTCGATGCGGAACTTCGTGGTGCGGTCCAGTTGCCGGTAGAAGTAGGAGTTGCTGGCCGAGTCGTTGCGTTGCGTCACGTGTTCGAGCTCCTCGACGGGGTCGGCGGAGTCGTCGGCGGGGCAGAACATGGTGACGGGGTCAGTCGCGTAGCCGTCGAGCATGACGCCTAAGCCGACCAGCTCGTCGGTGCCCTGGGTGTAGATGGCGTTGGTGGCCTGGGCGATCCCGAAGTAGCCGCGTGCGAAGTCCAGGCCGGCGGCGGGGTTCACCGCGAGGCGGTCCTCGTGGCTCGCCGCGTAGGCCTGCAATGCGACGCCCATCTGCTGCTGGTTCTGCCCGCAGGTGATCTTGTAGGCGCTTCTGCGTGCCGCACCCAGCGCGGGCAGGAGGATGCCGACCAGGATCGCGATGATGCTGATGACGACCAGCAACTCGATCAGGGTGAAGGCTTTGTTTCGCATCTTGATGCCCCGCCTGTCGAACAACAAATAATCAAAGTCTAAGCCTGCGCCGGCTGAAGCTGAGTGTGTGTGAGTGTCTGGTAGCTTTCGCAGCGTTCGAGCAGTTCGGCGTGTTTGCCGTGGTCGACGATCCGGCCGTCGTCCATGACGACGATGATGTCGCTGTCGACGACGGTGCTGAGGCGGTGCGCGATGATAAAAGTCGTTCGGCCGGTGCGGAAGGTATCCATGGCGTGGTTGATTTTTGATTCCGAGTCGGCGTCGATCTGGCTGGTGGCTTCGTCGAGGATAAGGATCGCCGGGTCGCGGAGGATGGCGCGTGCGATGCACAGGCGCTGCTTCTGCCCGCCGGACAGGCCTGAGCCGCCCTCGCCGAGTAACGTGTCGTAGCCCTGATCCAGTTCGCTGACGAAGCTGTGCGCGAAAGCGGCTTTGGCGGCGGCGATGATGTCGTCGCGTTTGGCGTCGAGTTGGCCGTAGGCGATGTTGTCTGCGATGGAGCCCTCGAACAGCACGCTCTGCTGCGGGACGACGGCGATCTGTCGGCGATAGGCCTTGAGGTTGACCCCCGCGATGTCGACCCCATCGACCAGCACCTTGCCAGCGTTGGGCTCGGTGAGCCTGGGCAGGAGGTTGAGCATGGTGGTCTTGCCCGAGCCGTTGCCACCGACGATGGCGACGGTCTGCCCGTGTTTCACTTTCAGGCTGACATCATTCAGTGCCGGGGGCTGATGGCCGCGGTAGAGGTAGCTGACGGACTGGAACTCGATCGACGCGTGGTGGCGCGGCAGGACCGGCAGGCCCGCGCGGTCTTTGGGAGAGATCGGTTCACCCTCGATGCCGGCGCCTTCGATCAGGCGTTTCGCGGCGGCGTCGGCTTCTTTGATCTGTGTGTGCAACGCGGTCAGCGGCTTGAGGCTTGCGCCGGCGGCACCGAGCATGATGAGGACGGCTAAGAATGTTTCGGGCGAGACGTCCTGCGTGAAGACGTACCAGGCGGCGACCAGTGCGGCGCCCAGCACGAAGAACAGGCCCAGCGTTTCGATCACGGGCGACGCCAGCGCGCGGGCCTGACGCATCTTCATCTGCTCGTCGAACAGCGCACGGTTCAGCCGACGGAAGCGTCGGCGTTCGTAGCCCTCGGCCCCGTGGGACTTGATGACGTGCAGTGCGCCCAGGACTTCGTTGACGGTCTTCAGCATCCCGGCCTGTTGTTGCAGGGCGCGTCGAGAGGCCTTCTCGATGATCCGGCCAAACTTGTAGAGGACGACGCCGCTGAGCGGCGCGGCGATCAGCGCCAGCAGCGTCAGGCGGTAGTCCAGCCAGAGCGCGACGATGACGGCGGCGAGGCCTTTGAGTATCTCGGGCAACGCCTTGCCGAGTACGGCCAGGTGTCCGCGTGCCAGGACGCCGGTGTCGAACATGGCCCGGCTGGCGTGGTCGGAGGCGTTTTGGCCAAGGAAATAGGAGATCGGCGCGTCGATGAGCTTGCGGAACAGCCGGTCACGCCAGGCGACGGCGACCTGCTGGGTGATGGTGATGGAGACGAGCTGGTGGACGTAGCGCCCGGCGCTGCCGACGACGGTGAAGGCGGCGATGATGCCCATGATCAGAACGAACGACCAGAAGATGTCGGCGGGGACGTGGCCGTTGAGCCAGGCGGCGAGGTCCTGTTGCCACGGGGCGGCGTCTTCTTTGAGCAGGCTCTGCTCGATGAGTTGTTTTAAGGGGTGTTCGCCCTCGGCCAGTTCGGAGTTGAAGAACAGCGAGAGGACCGGCAGGAGCATGCTCAGGCCAGCGCCGAAACAGGCGGCGGAGACCAGGGCACCGCCTAACGCGATAGCGAGCTGCTTCTTGTAGCGCAGCAACTCGGTCGTCGTTTTCCAGAAGGCGGTACGTTTCATGCGTGGGCTAATCTTTGGCGTGAGCCGGGGGTTGGCGAAGGTAATCAAGATACTTGAAGAAGTCGGGGAAGGTTTTATTGACGCAGTCCGGGTCGTTGATGGTGACCCCGGGCTGGGCCAGCCCGATGACGGAAAAGGCCATCGCCATGCGGTGGTCGTCGTAGGTGTCGATCGCGGCGGGGGTGATTTGGCCGCCGGCGGGGGGGGTGATGGTGATGTCGTCGCCGGTGACCTGCACGGTTGCGCCGAGCTTGCGGAGTTCGGTTTCCATCGCGGCCATGCGGTCGGTCTCTTTGACCCGCCAGTTCCCGACGTTGCGGATCGTCGTCGGCCCGTCGGCGAGGACGGCGAGCGTGGCGATCGTCATCGCGGCGTCGGGGATGTGGTTCAGGTCGTTGCTGTAACCGCGGAGGCGCGAAGATGGTGAAGAAGACACGGTCGTGCTTGTTTCGGCAAGGTCGGTGGTCGCACCCATCACGGTTAATTCCGTGGCGAAGCCGACGTCACCCTGCAGGCTCCGGGTGCCCAGGCCGTTGATCCGACAGGTACTGCCGGGCATGGCGGCGGCTGCGGCGAAGAAGTAGCTGGCGCTGGAGGCATCGGGCTCGACGTGATAGTTGCGGTGTGCGTAGTGCTTTGGTTTAACGATGATGTAGGACGCGTCGAGATGATCCTCGACATCGGCCTTGAAGTGATCCTGCATCAGCTTCAGGGTCATGCGTACATACGGCTCGCTTGTGAGTTGGCCGTCGAAATCGATGCGTAGACCCTCAGGCATGTACGGGGCAACCTGCAGCAAGGCAGAGATGAACTGGCTGCTGAGCGTGGGTTTCATCTTCAACGCCCCACCCGCTAAGCCGCAAGCGGTGATGCGCAGTGGTGGGTAGCCTTCGTTGCCGAGGTATTCGATGTTGGCGCCGAGTTGCCGGAGGGGTTCGACAAGTTCGGCGATCGGGCGTTCGTGCATGCGGGGGATGCCGGACAACTCGTAGACGCCTCCGGGGCTGCCGGGTTCACCTAAACAACATGCGGCGGTGAGGAATCGCATGGCGGTGCCGGCGTTGCCTAGGTGGAGCTTGGCTTGTTTGGCGGGGATCTTGCCGGACGTGCCGTTTACCGTCACGGTCAGGTTCGGTCCGTCTTTGCGGTCATATTCGATCTCAAACCCGAGCTCGTCCAGGGCTTCAAGCATCCGGCGGGCATCATCGGAATCCAGCACACCCGAGAGTTCGCATCGGCCGTCGGACAACGCCGCCAGCAGCAGGGCACGGTTGGTCAGGCTCTTGGAACCCGGGATCGGGTGGATGCCTCCCCCGGGCGCATCGACATCGGGGAAGGTGATGTCGAAGGGGCGGTCCAGGGGTTGGATGGTGATGGGAGGAGTAGGCATTGAAGATTTGTGATTGATGATGGCTGAATTAAGCGGGCGGGTTCGGTGTGATTATATCTTTAATAGCCCGCGGGCTACGCCCGCGCGGCAGTCAGAGGGGGCGACTCACTATGCCTGTCCGCGGTCTCACCTGCTGGAGCGGGGGGGCTTTGGGGTTACGTCGCTTTGCGGAAGACGGCGACGATGTTTTCGATCGGGACGACGAACAGGCGGTTGTCGCCCTCGAAGTCCACGGGGATCACGTCTTTGGGGTTGAACAGGACGCGGTCGTACTGCTTGATCGGGTAGTTTGGGTCGGACTCGACCTCGGCGGAGACCTCGACGATCCGGCCGGTGAGGGTGGGGATCTCCATCTTGTCCGGGAGGTGGATGCCGGACTTGGTCTGCTTCTTGTCCTGGTCCTTGCGGATCAGGACCCGCTTGCCGATGGGCTCGACGGTCTCCAGGACCGGCGTGGGGGCTTGTTCGGTGGGGTCACTCATGATGCATCTATTGTAGTTGGA
>CBDUNP010000064.1:0-11300 GCA_965368605.1 uncultured bacterium
ATGAAGTTACCGCCGGTCGGACCGAGGATGGCGGCGCTTTCGCCGTACCCGATGGCTGATTGGGTCGCGTCGCCGTAGCTGGTGGTGATGCCGTTGCCGAGCCAGTCGCCGGCGTTGTAGGCGCTGATGATTGCCGAGCGGATAGAAGCCAGCGGTGACGCAGCCGCGTAGTCAACGACCAGGCCGTTGTTCGCAAGGTCGATCACCGCGCCGGCGCTGAGGGTCAGCGAGCCCGCCGTGGCCGCACCGGCCGGGCCTTGCGGGGATGTGATCATTAATTGCCCGTCGAGCGTCAGGCTCGCGAGTACGGACCCCGTCGTCAGGCCGATGTCCGCAAGCGCCCCAACTAACACGTCTGGCCCGGCGTCGGATTCGACCGACAACGTAAAGCTGCCGCTGGTCACGTCGATCGAGTCACCGGGTTCGGCGTCGCGGAAAGTCAGCGACTTATCCGTGAGGCCGTCGATCGTTAAGTCATCATCGCCGTAGCCCCCGCTGACCACGACCGCATCAAAATCGTTCAACGTGTATGAGTGCGTCACCGCGTTGCGTGTCACATTAAGATCAGCCCCGGCCACCGACAGGCCCAATGTGTCGGCGTTCTCGGTGCCGGTGACATAAAGGGTCCGGTCCACGATGACGCCGAAGTCGCCGGCGCGGGTTTCGTACAGGCTGGCCCCGATCGTGCGTGCGGCGTCGACCATCTCGGAATACGGCGTGTCGGTGATGCTGACGAATCCGAGGTTGCTGTTGTTGTTATTGCTGTTGAGTTTGCCCGCGGCGGGGTAGTCCAGGTATTGCAGCCAGTGGACGCCGACGTATCGGTCGTCGTCCAGGGCGCTGGTCAGGTAGGTGGCGAACTTGTTGGCTCGTGCGGCCTGGTCGGCGGCGGTCTTCAGGCCGTCGGACAGCAGGCCGGTGTCGTTGGCGCTGTAGTGGTATTCGCCTGAGATGATGGGTTTGTCGCCCTCAAAGCCTGCGGGGAACACGGAGACGTCCGGGCCATAGCGGTTGATACTGACCACGTCGGCGTAGATCATCGTCGTCTGGGCTGCGGAGAGTCGGACCCCGCCGGTGACTCGTGTGCCCATGTATAAATGATTCGGCGCGGCTTCACGCACGGCCTGCAGTGTCTGGCTGTGGTACTGGTCCGCGTAGAGGTAATCAAACGCGAGCAGGTCGGCGTTTGCCCCGGCGAGGTCTGGGACCATATTCCGCTTATTCAGGAAGTCGGCCCAGGAGGTGTAGGATGTCAGCCACTGAGCGTTGAGCGCGGAGATGGAGCCGTACTTGACGATGAGCTGGTCCCGGAAGGCGATCTTGGCGTGCTGCGTCGATGTAGCGCCGAGCGTCATCAGGCCGACGTCGGTGTCCTCGGTGGAAGATCGTGTCCATCCCAGCTCGTTGTTGATGAAGTAGCCGATGTTGTAGGGGTCGTTCAGGCTCTTGCCCGTTTCCTGAAGCAGACGATCCTTGAGCAGGACGAGGTATTGGGGATCGAAGTAATCGGGGAAGGTGCTGCTGCCGTTCACCAGCGACGGGTTGGGCGGGAAGATCACCATCGTGTAGGGCGTGCGTTGCTGCAGGTAAACTTCTTCATCGGACCACGCCCCGATGGTGTTGAAGCCCCAGCTGCGCAGGCGGTCGTGAGCGATGTCTTGCGACGCGGCCTCCCAGTCGGAGCCGTACTTGGTCAGTGCGTTTGAGGCGAAGAAGTTCATGGTCAGCGGCTTGGTGCCCTGGTAGTCGCCGCTGGTGACGTTGCCGGTTTCGACGGTGAGGAACTGCGAGGCGGGGTCGGCGGGCTCGGGGAGTTCCGCGAAGTAGTTTTCTCGCCCGGTGACGCCGGTCTTCACGGCGACGGTGGTCGTGTCCTGTCGGCCGGCGTCGCCGACACCGGTGATCCCGTTGGAGAAAAACAGCCGGCCGTCGGGATCGACCAGCCACCACTTGCCGTTGACCTTGGTGGTATAGAAAAAGCCTGTCGCTTGTAGCTGAGGTCCGGAGAGCCAGCCGCCGTACTGATCGAAGTCGCCGGGGCCGGGGTTCGCTGCGAGTTCCAGGAGCTCATCCACCCCCGATTGGATCAGCTCGTCTACTGTGTCGATCTTGTCATCCCAGTCTTGATAGCGGTACTGGCCGAACTGATCGATGAAGGGGAAGAACCCGGCCGGATACATCCCGTCACCGGTGGGCGAGGGCGGCGCCTCCTGCATGGCGGTGATCTGCTGGGGGCCTGGGATCAGGCCGAGCGCCGCGTCGTCGGTGACGGACGACCAGTTCTTCCCGAATCGAAGCTCGTCGAACTGCGTCGACCCCGTGCCGTTGAAGCGGGTGAAGGCGACACGGTCAAACGCGATGTCGTAATCCGTGATCTGCGCGTCGGGTGTTGTCTCGTCTGCGCCGGCGGTCGGGTTCTGCCAGACGCTGATCGTGTCGTTGCCCGGGGCGAAATCGATCTTGACCACGAACAGGTTGGTGCCGTTGTTCAAGGCATCCAGATCGACGGGGGTGCCGGCGTCGCCGGCGATCGTGGTGAAGCTGGTGTTGCCGCCGTGATAAAGGATCCGGAAGGTGCGGTCGGCCCCGGTGACGCCGTCGTTGTAAAGCGAAAACGTCGAGGCGGGCGGCGATGCCCCATCGACCTGCATCAGGACGGACAGGTACAACGACGAGCCGTCGAACGAGGTGCTGATGTCGCCGTCGGCGTCGAGGAAGTTTGCCAGCGGGGTGTTGTTGCCGTCGAGGATCAGGCGTGACACGACATCGGTGCCGTTGAGCTGGACATGGTTTTCCCCGGCGGTGCCCAGGCCCGGGTAGGCCAGGCTGCCCGCTTCGGTCGTGGTATTGCCGAGAGTGGTCCAGGCGTTGTCGTAGCCGGGGATGTAGGACCAGACGCCGTCGAGGGATTGCCCGTTGCCGTACTCGATGTTGTTAAACCCGTCGGCGGAGATGGGTGCCTGGGGGACCAGGTTCAGGGCCGCTTCGTCGGTGACGGCGGACCAGACATCGCCCAGGCGAACCTCATCAAACTGTGACGTCCCGGTCCCGCCGAAACGGGAAAACGCCAGGCGGTCGAACGCGATGTCATAGTTGGTGATCTGCGCGTCGGGCGCGGGCTCGCTGAGTCCGGCGGAGGGGTTCTGCCAGATGCTGATGACGTCATTCCCCGCCGCGAAGTCCACACGGATGACGAACAGGTTCGTGCCGTTGTTTAACGGGTCCAGATCAATCGCCGAACCGCTTGGCCCGGCGATGGCCTGGTAGGAAGACTTGGAAGACGAGTAGACAATCCTGAACACGCGGTCGGCCGATGCGGTGCCGTCGTTGTACAACGAGAACGTCGAGGTCGGGGGCGCTGCGCCGTCCACCTGCATAAGGACCGAGAGGTACAGGGAAGAGCCGTTGAGTGATGCGCCCAGGTCGCCGTTGACATCCAGGAAGTTGGCCAGGGGGTCGGTCGGCGAGAGCGCAAGCTGGCGTGCCGCGGTGATGGAACCGTCGAGCTGGACGCGGTTGTCCCCAGCCTGCCCGAAGCCCGGGTAGCTGAGGCTGCCTGGCTGGATCGATGCCGAGCCGCTGCCGGTCCAGTTGCCCTCGAAGCCTAACGCGATCGGTCCCGCCCCATCCAATTGGCCGCCAGCGGGGTATTGGGCGTCATCAAACCCGTCGAGCCCCAGGGGCGCAGCACTTAACAACAGACGCGACTCAAGTTCTTCCACCAAGTGATTCATGATTTCATACTTATCAAAGTGGACCGTAGCGGTATGGATTGTCCGGATTCGAGTATCGCGACGAGGCAGGCCTATTGCAATGGTGTTTCGCGCAAACGTATTGACCAAATGAGACACGGCAGGCCATAAACAGCCCGGACAGCCCCGAAACAGGCACGGCGCATAGGGACAATAACTTTGCGCGATCAGACATTGTCTGGCTGGCGGTGCAGGGTAGGCTAGGTTGCGAGAAGGTACGGCAATCTGTGCCGGATCAAGAAGATTTATGTCACATCGTTCAGTAACTTTGGAGGAGAGAAGCATGAAGGATCTATCGAGGTTGACGCCTTGCACCAAGCGTCTGGCCATGCTGGCGGCTGTCGGGCTGCTGGCGGGCGGGCTTGGCCAGGGGGCCGATGCGGCCGTGATCGCGGCGGACCATTTTTTGACCGGCAACCCGGCCGACACGGCCAACGGCGAGTATTCGGTCACGCAGTTTCGTCGTTCGCAGACCAACGGCGCGGGGCAGAACCCGACCATTGCCGGCTTCACCGGGGCGTGGACCGGGAACGTGACCAGCGGATCCCTGGCGGTGGCACAGTGGACTGCGGCGTCAGCGAGTACCGGCTCGACGGTGACTTATCAGGAAGGCGGCCGGGCCCGTTTTGGCGGGTCCAGCGCGGTCAACGGCCTGCAGCGCCGTGTGCAGCGCGAGCTGTCGCCCTACACGCCCAGCAACACCTATTACATGTCGGTGATCACGCAGATCGCGACCGGTGACCTGGCGGGCGCGGACGGGTTCGTCGGCATCGGCTTCACCAACTCGGACGCGTCGGTGTCGCAGGCCGACGCCAACATCGTCGGCGGCAGCAACCTGCGCGGCGTGCTGATCGGTGCCGCTTCGTCTGACGGCATCAACACCGACTTCGTCATCCGCCACGTCGGCTCCAGCGGGTCGGTTCAGAACGATGTGCTTGACGCGGGCATCGACAACATCATCCCGACTCAGACGATCCTCAAGATCGAATACAACGACGACCCGTTAAACCCCAACGGCAACTCCAAGATCAGCGTCTGGCACAACCCGACGGTATGGAACACCGAGGCCGCAGCGACCACGTCGGCGGCCCCGCTGGAGTTCCGCACGTTCGCCCTGGGAACGAATGCCGACATCACCCACATGACGCTGACCGGCCTGAATTACTCCAAGGCGGCGAGTTTTGACGAGCCGATCTTCGCCACGACGTGGGAAGACGTGGTCCCCGAGCCCGCGACCGCCGGCCTGGTGCTGGCCATGGGATTGGGCCTGATCGGACGACGCCAGCGGCAGTAAATCCGGACGACCCCATGTAAACATGCCTGAAAGCGGCGGTCTCCGGGCCGCCGCTTTCACAGGCTTTATCAGGATGTCGCATGTAGCCAACAACCTTGCGCGATCAGGCATTGCCTGAGGGAAACGCTCAGGTACTCTTTATTTATAAAGATACGGCAAGAAAGCAGACAGTCATTTTACGATAAGTAATTTCATGTCCACAAGTTAAGACTACTACTGGAGGAATCACATGTTTTATCCCCGTATGGCTCAATCAATCGGCCAATCAATCAACCCATTCAAGCGATGGTCGTCGGCGGCGGTGGCTCTGTCGCTGCTGACGGTGATGAGTTCGACGGCGAAGTCTGAACTGATCGCCACGGACCACTTCTTAGGTGCCGCGCCGGGCGACCCGTTGCTTGGCGAATACGACCTGAGCGCTTTTAAGAACCAGTTCCGTCGCGGCAACGCCAACGGTGGCGGGCAGGACCCGACCATCGCAGGCTTTATCAATCCCTGGTCGGGGAACGTGACCTCGGGCTCGCTGGGTGTGGCTCAGTGGACCGCGGAAGTGGACGGCATTGAGGCAGGCTTCTCCTATGATGACGGTGGGCGGGCGAGGTTCTCCGGCCTGGATACCCTCCAGCGCCGCGTCCAGCGTGAGCTTGATACCTACACCCCGACCGACACCTACTACATGTCGATGACGGCGCAGGTGCTGACCAATGAGCTGGACCTGGACGGGTTCGTCGGTATCGGGTTTACCAACACCGATCCATCCGTCACCCAGGCGGACGCCAACCTCGTCGGCGGCAGTGCGCTTCGGGGCCTGCTGATCGGTGCGGCGGGCGACGGGGTCTCGGGGACGGACTATGTCGTGCGGCACGTCGGCTCGACCGGTGTGGTGCAGAACGACATCCTGCTTAACGACATTGTCCAGAATGATCCGATCGATAATACGCCCTATATCCGACACACGGTGGTTCGGATCGACTTCAACGACGACCCGTTAAACCCCAACGGCAACTCGAAGCTGACGATCTGGCAGGACCCGACCGTCTTCGACTCCGAGGCCGAGGCCACCGCCGCGGCGGCGCCGCTTGAGTTCCGCACGTTCGCGTTGGGGACGAATGCGGACATGACGCACCTGACGATGACCGGCATCGATTACTCACGTGCCGCCAGTTTCGATGAGCCGAGGCTTGGCACGACGTGGGAAGATGTTGTGCCCGAGCCCACACTGACCGGCGACCTGGACGGTGACGGCTTCGTCGGGATCAACGACTTGAACATCGTCCTGGCGAACTGGAATCAGGACGTGCCTCCGGGTGACCCGCTGGCGGACCCTTCCGGCGACGGTTTCGTCGGCATCGACGACCTGAACGAGGTGCTTGGGAATTGGAACGCGGGCACCCCCCCACCGCCCGGCACGTCGGTCCCCGAGCCTGCGAGCCTGGTGCTGCTGACCCTCGGCGGGATGGCGGGCCTTCGACGCCGGCGGTGAATTGTGAACGGACCGTGATGTGAATGAGCCTCATCCTTGTTGTTCCCCTTTGGTCGAAGGTTTGGCCTGACCAAGCGAGTGTTTTTTAATGTCTTGGTTACGATTCCTCCAACCCATCGCTTTCGGCACTGTGTGCTTTTTCGGGGCACACGGTGCCGAAGCAGCGGGTGCGCCGTCGTTCAGCTACGACGCACAAACGGGTGTGGTCCGCATGCACGCCGAGCTCGACCCGGGCACGACCCTGGTGAGCTGGCTCATCGAGGGGCCGCAGGCTTCGGGCATCCTCGCGTTTCAGGACGGGACGAACAGCCAGGGCAGCGACTGGGTGCAGGGCTACTTCGACGGCAAAGAACAATGGATCGCGCTCACCGGCGACGGCGTTTCGGGGAGCTGGGATGTCGCGCTATACCCGGCATCGCTTGACCTGAGTGTGTTCGGTCAGGTGGAGTACGGGCTGCGTTTTTCGGGGGGCGGTGGCGCGACGGGTTTTGCCAGCATGACAGCGCCCCCAACGTTGCCGGGCGACCTGGACGGCGACGGGTTCGTCGGCATCTCGGACCTGAACTTGGTGCTGGGGAATTGGAACATGAATGTCCCGCCGGCCAACCCGCTGGCAGACCCTTCGGGGGACAGCTTTGTCGGGATCGACGACCTGAACGAGGTCTTGGGGAATTGGAATACAGGCACCCCGCCAACCGCAGCGTTTGCGGTTCCCGAGCCCGCGGTGGCGTGCCTGGTCTTGACGTGGATACCGTTTGTCCGCCGATTCAAGACGACTGAGCTGTGTGCCTGATTGCAGGAGTATTGTGTTGCACGATCAAGATTCAACGAACAACCCGTACCGGCCCGCGTCTGACCCCGGCGACACGGCGTGCATCGAGTACGACGTGCTGGTGTACGGCGGCACGGCCGGGGGCCTGATCGCGGCGTTGGCGGCCGGGCGCGCGGGCGCCGCGGTGATCGTGCTTGAACCGGGCCGACACCTCGGCGGGATGGTGACCGGCGGCCTGAGCGCGACCGACGCGGGCAACCCCTCGGTCATCGGCGGGATCACGCGGGAGTACTTCGAGCGGATCGGCGAACACTATGGCGTGAACGGCCCCACCTGGCAGCACGAGCCCAGGGTGGCGGAGGACGTGTTCCGCCAGATGCTTGAAGAACAGGGTGTGACGGTTGTCTTTAATGCCGCCCTCAAGCAGGCCGACGCGGTGAGCATGCGTGATCGGCACATCGATTCGGTGACCACCGAAGCGGGCGACCTCTACCGGGCCAAGCAATACATCGACGCGACCTATGAGGGCGACCTGATGGCGCAGGCGGGGGTCAGCTATACCCTCGGCCGAGAGAGCAAGGAACATTATCAGGAGGCCCGTGCGGGCATACGGCCGCCGGTGAAGTTTGGCTACCCCGGCTGCGCTTTTGACGCGGAGGGGTTGCTGCCGGACATCGACGACGGGCCCTACGGCGAGATCGGCGAGGCCGACCACCGGATCATGGCGTATACCTTCCGGCTGTGCCTGACCAACGACCCGGACAACCGGATGCCGATCGAGAAACCCGACGGCTACGACCCGAGGCGTTACGCGTTGCTGCAGCCCGTCTTTGATGCCCGGCCCGATGCGAAGCTGGACGACCTGATCCTGCCGGTTGACCTGCCGAACCGCAAGATCGACGTCAACAACCGGCCGGGGCTGATCGTTTCGACCAACCTGCACAACGGGAGCTGGGATTACCCGGAGGCGGATTACCAAACACGTCGGGAGATATCGAAGGAACACGAGTCCTATGTGCGTGGCTTCTTCTACTTCCTGACGCACGACCCGAGTGTCCCGCAGAGCCTGCGCGAAGAGGTCGGCCGATGGGGGCTGCCCGCGGATGAGTTCCAGGACACTGGGGGCTGGCCGCATCAGCTTTATGTCCGCGCCGGCCGGCGGATGCTCGGCGATTATGTGCTGACCGCCAATGACCTGCTGAAAGACACGTCGAAAACTGACGCGATCGCGATGGGCTCGTACTTTCTTGATTCGCACCGCACGCGCCGGATCGTGATGCCTGACGGCGACGTCGCCACCGAGGGGGGCGTGGGCGGCGAGGTCAATCCATATGACATCCCCTACCGTGCGATGACGCCCAAGGCCCGCGAGTGCGGCAATCTGCTTGTGCCGGTCTGCCTGTCATCGTCGGGCGTGGCGTGGTGTTCGTTGCGGATGGAGCCGGTCTTTATGGCGCTGGGTCACAGCGCGGGCCTGGCGGCGACGATGGCGGCGCGGTCGGGCACGGATGTTCAGGATGTCGATACCCAGGTGCTCAAACAGCGGCTGCTGATCCAGAAGCAGGTGATCGGCCAGACCGATCTGCCCAACATGAAAGAACATCAGCACACGTCGTTGATCGCACCCGACCTGACACCGGTGGTCGAAACCAAAGACATCAACGCTCTGAAGCGAAAAAGCCAGAAACCCATGCGGTCATGATTCGGCTATGATTTTCGTTGGGCGTAAGCACGCCGATCAACGCATAATGCTTAATGCGCAAACGAACAGGGGCACACGATGTGGCACGCATTTGACATCATAGCCAACGGGCTGGAGCTTCCGCCCGGGTTGCGAAACGCGCATGCGGACGGGGCGTGCCGGATGGTCTACTCCGAACGCGTCGTGCGGTGGTTCAAGGACAAGTCGGGCAAGGGCCAGTGGCCCGCGGTCGTGGACGAACGCCCGGGGATCGTGCTCAAACGGACGCCAGCCCCGGCGGATCGGCCCGATGAATGGTCACTAAGCATCGAACATACACGCCAGCAGAGCGTGCCCGTCACGATGCGTGCGGAGATGACTTGTGCCTCAAATGTTTGGCGCAGCCCGCGGCGGTGGGACGTGGTACAGACCGTAGAAAAATCCACGTTAGGCGAGACGACCGAACAAGGCGCATGGGACGGGTCTGAGATCAACCGGCAAATCCGGGGGGGCCGGGGCGCCCGGGGGAAGGCCGGGCGTGCGATCGAATACAAACATAAGGCGCAGCAGCCCGCCAGTGTGTATCCGTTGCTGGCGGACTTTCCGGCTAAAGAGCTACAAGACTCAGGGCTGGCGGACCTGCGGTGCGACGCGCTATTTACCGAAGCGTTGCAACACATGGGCGAAGCGGCCTTCGCCAGCGGCGCTCCCGGCAATGCGGGCGGCCACCGACTAGCCGATGGGTTGACCTGCTATCGGCTGACGCCGTCTCTGGGCTTCCCGCTGGAGTTCTGGGTGAACCGGCATCACGTCGTGGTGTATCTGATCGAGTCGGCGACACGGGCGTGGATGCTGGAAAGTGTGGAGGCCTTGTCGTGATGAATACGGAACTCACCCGCCGACGTTTTCTTCAGGCGTGCGCCGCGACTGGTGCCTCGGCGACCGTCTCGCCGTGGCTGATGGGCCAGGGCCCCGCGGCTCCGCATCGCAAACAGCCAAACATCCTGATGATCAGCACCGACCAGTGGCACGCCGAGGCGTTTGGGCACCTGGGCTCGCCGTATGTCCGCACGCCGCACTCGGACCGGATCGCTGAACGCTCGGTGCGTTTCGAGTGCGCCTACGCCGCCGACCCGGTCTGTGCGCCGTCGCGCACGAGCTGGCTCACCGGGCGAATGCCCGTCGAGCACGGGGTGATCGGCAATGGTCAGCGGATCAAAGATTCGATCATCGATATGGGGCAGTGGTTTGGCCGACATGGTTACGAGACGGCGCACTTCGGCAAGTGGCACACGGCCGGGCGGGCGCCCGCGCGTTCACACGACTACAACCACGGGATGCATCCGGCCGGGCAGTACGGCGACGACAGCGTTGCCCAGATGGCGTCCGCGTACCTGATGAACCGGGACACACGCAAACCCTTCATGGCGCATGTCGCGTTTATGAATCCGCACGACATCTGCCAGGTCTCTTGTTTTCACACGGGTGAGGGAAGCCTGCCGGTGGACCCGGCGGACCTGCCCCCCCTGCCGGACAATTTCCGGGCTCGACCCGACGAGCCGGGCACCCTCGTGCGCAAGGTGCGCAACTCGCCCCGGCGGGTGAAGTACAAGGGCTGGAACGACGACGACTGGCGCGTTTATATCTGGATGTACTACCGCTATTGCGAGATGGTCGATGCGGCGATCGGGCGCGTGGTCGATGCGCTGGACGCCTCGGGCGAGGCCGACAACACGCTGCTGGTCTACACCTCGGATCACGGGGAGGGGCTGGGGCATCACGGGCTGTTCACCAAAGCCTTCATGTATGAATCATCCGCCCGCGTGCCGTTCTACCTCAGCTACCCGGACCATGTGCAACCCGGCACGACAAACGCGTCGGTCCCCGTGTCGGGCATCGACCTGATGCCGACGTTCTGCAACGCCGCGGGGATCCCGACGCCGCCTGACTTATGTGGCGAGGACGTGCTGGCGCAGTATCAGGCGAATACCGCGTCGCGCGAGGCGCTGGTCACCTCCGCGTCTTTCGGTGGGCACATGGTCCGAGCCGATCAATACAAGCTGATCCGGTACCAGGACGATCCCGTTGCGCAGCTGTTCGATCTGGAGAACGACCCGGGTGAGACTCGGAACCTGGCGACCGATCGGCCCGGGAAGGTTGCCGAGTTGTGGGGGCACGCCGAGCGGTTTCACGCCCGGCTTAAACCCGCGGAGGCGTGAGACTAGAGCGTTGTGCAAAATCACATATCACTGTGTTTTCGTCGCCCCGGCGTAGATGGGGACCAGGTGAAAGACTGACTGGATTCCCGCCTGCGCGGG
>CBDUNP010000065.1:0-11268 GCA_965368605.1 uncultured bacterium
GGTCGCCTACGTCCGTTTCGCCAGCGTCTACATGCAGGTCCGCAACATCGACGACTTGCTCGAAGAGGTCCGCGAAGTCAAAGACGCCCACCAGCCGCCCCCGCCGAAGGATCAGGGGAATCTTTTCTAAGACGGCAAGACCGGAAACTCATCAATCCGGGGTAATGGTCCTGTCTAACACAGGCCCCCGTTTAGCCGCGTCGCTTGCGACCGGCCTGTTACCCGGACTATTTCCAACGCTCCAACTTCCCGGCCTTCAGGATCCTTCCCCGGGACAACGCCCGGCTCAGCACCAGCGCCGCAAACGCCAACGCCACCGCGACACACACCAGCCCGACGGTCTGCGCCCCGGCTTCGGGATCGTTCAGTGAAGAATAGATCGCCAGCGGAAGTGTCCGGGTTCGGCCTTCGATGTTGCCGGCAATAATGATCGTCGCGCCGAACTCGCCCAGCGCCCGTGCAAACGCCAGCGCACACCCCGCCGCCAACCCCTGCCAGGCCAACGGGAGCGTGATCTTCCAGAACACCGCCCAGCGCGAGGCGCCTTCGGTCTGCGCCGCCCTCTCAAGATCACGGTCGACCGCCTCGAACGCGACGCGCAGCGTCAGAACTAGAAACGGCATCGCCACGACCGCCTGCGCCAGCGCCGCGCCGACCCAGGTAAACGCGATCTGTATCCCAAACGCATCCAGCATCGGCCCGAACCCCCCCCGTCGGCTGAGCATCACCAGCAGCAGATACCCCGTGACCACCGGTGGGACCACGACCGGCAGCATCACCGCCATCTCAATCAACGCCTTGCCGACAAACACCCGCCTCGCCAGCAGCAACGCGATCGCCATCGCCGGCCCGATGCAGAGGATCACCGCCACCGCCGCGCACAACAACGAGAGCCCGACCGCCTGAATGACTTCACCGGCAAACATGGTTAAAGGTTAGCATGAAGCGTCGGTATTTGTGTGCTTGATGAGTTGCCGATGCCGTCGCCATACGGGGAGCGGGCCTTCCGTCTCGGCAACCCCGCGTCCCACTATTGATTACGTCGGCGCCGCTTGTTGGCGATGATCGATTTGTACATCTTCCCCGTCTTTCGGTTGCGGTCACGGCGTTCGGCTAACGATCTTGCGTTGTGGGCCTGCTCCGCGTTGAGTTTCTGGAAGTTGGCATACCGCCTGTGATCGAGTTCTCCCGATTCAAGCGCGGCCTGGATCGCGCAGCCGGCGTCGCCCTCGTGGCTGCAATTACTGAATCGGCATGCTTCTGTGATACGAAGCACGTCCTCAAACAACACGGTGAGGCCGTCCTCGCATTCGGGCAGCTGAAGCTCTCTCACGCCGGGGTTGTCTACGAGGACGCCGCCGCTGGGCAGCATGTGAAGCGAACGCGACGTCGTGGTGTGTCGACCCTTCCCGTCATCTTCCCGGATACCGCCGGTCGCCAGATCACCCGCCCCCAGCGCGTTTGCGAGGGTGGACTTCCCGACGCCGGATGACCCCAGCAACGCCACGGTCTGCCCGGGCCCGCACCAGGATTTCAGCGCGTCCGCCTGAGATATCTCACGGGCATCCAGGGTTTCTACGACGAGCCCATCGTGAAGCTGCTCGGCCTGTTGACGCAGGTCGGCGGGGTCTTCACACAGGTCGGCCTTGGTCAGCACCACGACGGGCGTCGCGCCGGTCTGTAAGGACAACGCCAGGTATCTTTCGATGCGCGACAGGTTGAAGTCTTCATTGCAGGAGCACACGATGAAGAGCGTGTCGATATTCGCCGCGACGATCTGGGGCTTAACCTCCTCGCCCGAAGCCCTGCGGTAAAGCAGCGTCTGCCTTTCGAGCCTTTGGATGGCGCGTTGGTCATCCGCGTTGAGCAGCAGCCAGTCGCCGACCGCGATCTCGCCGGCGGCCTCAGCGTTCTGCACGGGGATACGGATTTCACCGGATTCGCCAAGCAGGTGAACCTCGGTGCTGAAATGGGCCGACACGCGGGCAATGACAACGTCTTTCGGCCCGTCCCCGGGGAGCTGCTCCTGAAAGAAAGGCTTCCATCCGATGGCACTAAGTTTTTGATTATCCATATCGAAGTGCCTTACGGTGTTACATGCTTATCGGCGTTTGATTCAAGACGCATGAACCCGGCTGTATTAAACGCATCTCGCGCCTGTTCGCCCCGCAACCAGTTTAAGACGTGTTGCGCCTGCTCTGGGTTGGGTGCCTGCTTCAACACCGCGGCCGGGTAGCGGATCGGGTCGTGGTCCTGTGGGTCGACTTCAAACAATACCTCGATGCGGTCGTCGGCGCGCACGTCGCTGACGTAGACCAGCCCGACCGGGCACTGCCCCGCGGCCACATACGCCACGGCAGCGCGCACGTTCGGGGCCTCCGC
Source organism: uncultured bacterium (assembly GCA_965368605.1). Taxonomy (GTDB): domain Bacteria; phylum Planctomycetota; class Phycisphaerae; order Phycisphaerales; family Phycisphaeraceae; genus JAJRRS01. The sequence goes on from CBDUNP010000065.1 coordinate 2,383, forward strand.
CAGCCGAAGACCGTCGCCTGAATCTAATCCGTGGGCTTGAAACACCTGCCTCGCGTATCGGCCCGCGGGCACGTAGGCCGGGTCGCCCGCCGCGATCGGCTGATACCGGGGGTCGGCTAAATCACCAATCACGGCTGGGGGTTGATCCATCTGCTTCAACCCGATCAAGACTAAACGGTTGCCCGCCAGGTCTGTCCGGCTGGAGGTCTCGATCAACCCTTCGGCCTCAAGCCGATCCATCCAGAGGGTGTCGGCACTGATAAACAGGTCCACGCGGTCGCCACGGCTGATCTGCTGCGCGAGTATCCCGCTGCCCCCGGCATTAACTTCGATCGTGATGTTCAGGTCTTCTTCGATTTTTTGTGACAGGGTTTCGATGGTTGGCGCGATGCTCGCCGCGGCGCTGATCCGGACCACCGCCGGGCGCGTTGCGTCTTCCAGGTCGCCGCAGCCCACGAGTCCGATGACGAAAAACGCCAGGGCTGGCAATAGCACCCGCCCCCTGAATCGCGCAGCGAAACGCGCCACGCAATAACACGCGATTACCGTCGTTAAACCCGTATAAACCCTATTTTGTACGGACTTTGTGGATAAGTTTTTCCTTGGAATCGGCCGCATGGAAGGTATAATAGACGTTGACGACGTTTCAGTCTCCGCTGGCATTTATTCCTATCTGCCGCCGGCGGGGCGTTCTATTTGCGGACAGGCCCCATCCCCAGGGAGCCGTGCGACAACTTGAAAGGAGTGCTATGGCTACCGTACACGACGTGTTGAAGCAGAAGGGTTCACAGGTTCTATCCATCGGTTCATCCGCCAGCGTCCTCGACGCCGCGCTGTTGATGAACGAGCACCGCATCGGCGGTCTGGTGGTCCTGCGAAGCGCCAAGATCGAAGGCATCGTCACCGAACGCGATGTCCTCCGCCGTGTGGTTGCCCAACGGGTCGACCCCGCCGACATCACGGTCAAGGAAGTCATGACCACGGACGTCTACTGCTGCAAGAAAGACGCCTCCATCGAAGAGGCCCGATCCATCTTCAAAAATAAACGCATCCGCCACCTCCCCGTCATCGACGACGCGGGCATGCTCGTCGGCATGATCTCCATCGGCGACATCAACGGCTGGAAACTCGAAGGCCAGGAGAAGACGATCCACTACCTCAAAGAATATTTGTACGGGGAGATGAGTGGGATTTAGGGGTGGCTGGTGTTTGATTGTCGGTACGGTATTCTGGCATATTAGCCCGTGTTAACTGAGCTTACGGTTTAGTATCGTGAGTCTCAGTTTTATTTCATATTTACATAATTCATATGATGTGCGATCTACCTTTCATTGTTTGGAACCGTCCCCGGCCGAAGCAACTATCAGACCCATACCATGATCACACGAATGAACGCCTTCGCGACATGCTAGCGAAACGGGACAACGAATTGGATTCCTTGGATTATCGGTGTCTCCTTGGGCCATGGCTACCTGCGGGCACTTATGATGAGGTCGTTTACTTCCTTCCACATGCATTCCGATATATCCATAACGACAAGGAAGATGCATCAGAAATGATAACGGCCCTCGTTGGTTTTATGTCTATACAGGCCAATGCGTTGGAAGCGGATAAACTTCTGGAACCATCACGTCGCGAAATGACACATCGACTCCAGCGGTGGACAGAAGCATTCCAAATTAGGCACTACGACGAAACGGAATGTCGATCCAAGGGGTGGGGACGTAAGCACTACGATATCGTGATCGGTTCACATCTCGTATGTGATATGCTTGAGCAGATCGATCATTTCAGTGTCCACCTGGATTTAGCTACCGACTTCGTCGCCTCTTTGGTTAACCACGAAGGAGACCATACTCGCGCCGCTTGGCACCTTGAATTAGCTCGGGCAAGGTTAGAGAGTATTTCCTTGAACGTTAAAAATGGTGAGCTGATCCGATTGTTAACGGAATATTCACTATTACGAGCATCCGCCAATGTCTTGTTGCCCAGTATTTTCGAAGCTGATGATGTTTCAAGCTATTGGAATGACACGTATAGATTGCTTGGCTTATAAACAGCTTAGTTCACCACCACCAATCCTACCCCGTCGCGTGGGGATTGCGGCGCATCTTTTTCTTGACTTCCGTTTTAAGCTTCTGGATGACGGAGTCTTTGTCGGTGTTGGCGATGATGTCGGCGACGACGGACTTGGGGCTCTTGCCGCCCCAGCTTGCGCCGTGTTCGAGGTAGTACTTGGCGGCCTGCCCGACGATGTATGAGCCGTAGCCCGCGGCGGCGACCTGGGTGGGGGCGGTCACCAGCGTGCTTGTCCCGGCGGTGAATGCTTTAAGAATTGAGGGGACCGCGTAGCTTGCCGCGGCAATCCAACCCGCCGCGAATAACACGGTTTTAATCAGGCCCAGCGCGTTTCGGCGTGTCATCTTGATGTCATACACCTTGCCCAGCGCAGCGATCTGACTCGCGTCGACCATGGTCCCGCCTAAGACATCAAAAAGCGGTAATGGATTCGCGGCCGCGGCGACCGCTTTAGACACGGCGTACGTCCAGATCAGCCGGTTGGCGGTCTTCTCGCGCATCTTCACCTTGACCGACGCGACCTTGTCGGACTTATCCGAAGCAAACAGCGCGGCGTTCAGCGCGAGCAGTGCCTTGCCGTCCCGGCCTAACACCTCCAGGATCCTTGCACGCAGCGCTTCGGTGTCCGGCGGGGGGGAGCGCATCTCCGTGTGGGTTGTGCCGTCTGCCTCCTCGACAACGTACTCAACCTTCCTGGGGTCCGCCGCGGTCAGGACCAGGTCCTCCGGGGGCAGGGCGTCGGCGAAGCGTTCGTCACGGATGCCGCTGACCAGTTGATCGATCTCGTGCTGGGAGTAGAGGTCTTTCTTATTCAGCACGACGATCACCGGGCGGTTGATCTCGATGAGTTGTTTGAGTGATTCGTATTCGGTCTGGTTCAGGTCCGAGTCGGTGACGAAGAGGATCAGATCGCCGTGGGACGCCGCGTCGCGTGCGAGTTGAGCGCGGGCCTCGCCCTCGACTTCGTTGATGCCTGGGGTGTCGATCAGCGCGACCTTGGAGTCGGCGAGGCCGGGGATGTGGTAGCCACACTTGTCCCAGGCGACCAGCCAGCTCTCGCGGGTCCACCCGCCCTCGGCACTGACACTGGCGGCCTCTTCGCCGATCAGCGCGTTGATCATCGCGCTCTTGCCCGTGCTGATCTCCCCGAAGACGACGATATCGACGCGCCCGTCGCGGAGCTTCTTGACCATCTGCCGAAGCTGGATGGCGTCACGCGACAGCGCGGCCCGCTCGTCGTCGGTGCATCGGCCGATCTCGGTCAGCACGCGCTGCACGGCATCAAGCGCGTCGCGGTACTGACGGTCGGTTTCTCTGGGGTCGGTTTCCTGCGGTCCGGTCATGCCTGGTTCTCACCCGATTCCTCGGCGCGTGCTTCGGCCAGCCGGGTTAGGGCCATATCGGCTATTTCTTTGGCCTGGGACACATGCTCCCACTGACGCCGCGCCAGGCCCGCCAAACCGCCCTTGGGTGGGCTCATCTCGGCCTTGAAATACTCGATAAACACCCGCCCGATCCAGCGTGTCACCAGCGCCTGGGTCAGGCCCTGGATCGCCCCGCCGGTCAGCGTCCCGATCCCCGGCACGCTCTTGAGCGCCGAGCCGATCATCGACCCGATCACCGGGGCCGTCGCGTTCGCGCCCAGCGCGGAGACAAGGTTCTTACTCATCTCCTTGAGCATTTGTTCGGCCGTCTTCAGGTCGATCTCCTGACGGTAGACCTTGGCGAGCTCCAACACCATCTTTGTCGAGATCGTGACCCCGGCGGCGATATCGACCATCGGCATCGGGACCACCGCCGCGACCGCGCCGGCACGCCACATGTATAGATACACGATCTGGTTCGCCCGCTTGTCCAGCGCCTCCTGCACCTGCTCCCGCGCCCCGTCCGCCAACGCACGCGAACGCAGCAGCAGGTTCGCCAGCAGCATGTCGCGCCCGTCCCGGTCGATCGTCCCGAGCATCCGCCGCGCGAGCACGGAGATGTCCGGCGGGATGTCGATCTGTTCGTGTTCCTCGCTGCCATCCGCTTTGACACGCACGCGGTTCTGGTGGATCGGCTTGGCCTGCACGGCGGTCACGTCGCGCGGATCGACCCAGGGTTTGACCTGCTTGCTGATCTGACGGATCAGGTCGTCCTTCTGCGTGTCGCCGTACCAGTCGGTCTTGTTCAGGCAGACGTGCAGCGGCTTCTTCAAGCTGCCCAGGACTTTTAATGTCTCGAACTCGCTTTCACGCAGCGGCCCATCCAGGACGAGCAGGACCAGGTCGGCATTCTGAGCGGATTCCTTGGCGATCTGTGCGTGTTGTTCGTTATCGACCTCGCCGATGCCGGGCGTGTCCACGAGCATGATCCGGTCGCCCCCGGTCCAGGGGACCTCGTTGCGTGTCGTGGTCGTGCCGCCTCGGACGCTGGTCTGGAAGACCTCTCGGCCACACAGCGCATTAAGCAGCGCGCTCTTCCCGCTTGAGATCGTGCCAAACGCGATAATCTCGAGGGTCTGGCTGGCACGCTTCTGTTCCAGGACCGCGACCTTGGAGTCCAATTCGAACCGGTCCGCGCCGGCCTGGTCAAGGTCATCCGCAACCCGCGCGACCTCGCCGATCTGGCTGTCGATCGCTTCCTCGATCTCGCGTTCGGACATCTGCGAGGGGTCCAGCGTCTGCTGGTCCCGGCGTTTTTTCTTGCGTCGTGTGTTACCCAACAGCCCAAGCGTGAGCTTGAGGAATACCGCCGCGATAATCAAGGCGCCCAGGCAGACGCTGGCGAGATACAGGTACGCCATCACCGGCCCGTGGGCGGCGGCCTTGTCGTAGTACTCGATGACATACCCGGGGAAGGTGATCAGGACGTATCCCACGACGGATGCGAGGATCAGCAGCAGCACGCCGTTGATAGTTTGGGAAAGCCGCGGAAGCATAGATTGACAGTGTCCGGGGTGCGGGGTTTGTGGAAAGTGGTTTACAGGGGAGTCTGTAACGCCTTGTATATTAAGCTGTTCAGGCCGTTCTGGCTAACGTGAAGGCTCTGGGTAGTCGTCTGTCGTGGCCGACGATGGCGCGGCGGGCGGCCCGACACGATTTCGGCCTCATCCTTGGGGCGCACTATCGGCGCATTCCCGCCCCTGCGACACCCGGATCGAGATAATTAACCCGCTGGAAGTACAGGCGTTGTCAAAGCTTGACGCGCGGGGGCACTGGCCCTAGCTTCGCGGTATCGGGGGCCTGCGAACCGGGTACGGCCTGGGGATTCGGGGGTATTCCTGGGTGTTCGGGGCATTCCGGGGTATCCGGGGGCGAAGGCCAGGCCCACTTCCAGTTCTTGTGCTTCGCCACATTTCGGAGCGTTCATCATGGATGTCATGACAATCATCAAAGACCTCATCGGCTGGGCAAGTATTGTCGATAGCGGGACCGACTCGGTGGTGTACTTTTCCATCGCCGCGATCGCGACTTTTCTCTTCGTCGCCCGGCTGATCCTGATGCTGTTCGGGGCCGACGACGGCGACGTGGACATTTCTGCCGACGCTCTCGACGCCGACCCAGGGCACATGGGCTCCGGGGCCGCGTTCAACCTGTTCTCGCTGCTGGCGATCCTCGCCTTCTTCATGGGCCTGGGCTGGATGGGCCTGGCCTGCCGGGTGACCTGGGATCTTGGGCCGAGCATCTCGGTGGCGATCTCCCTGGGCACGGGCGTCGGGATGATGGTTCTGGCGTCCACGATGATGATGTACGTCAAACGCCTCGAGCACGTCGTCGCCTACGACGCCAACACCAGCATCGGCAAGACCGGGCGGGTCTACCTGACCATCCCCGGCGGGGGGAAGTCCGGCGGGCAGGTCGAGATCAATATCTCCGGCCGACGCAAAATCATGAACGCCAAAACACACGGCGAAGAACTCGCCGCCTTCACCTCGATCAAGGTTATCGAGGTCGGCGACGACGAAACGCTCGTGGTCGAACCCGTCTGATTAGGTTTAGACGGGGCATTAGTTCGGGGTCCGCGCCGTCACCGGCGCATTTCAGGGAAAGGGTTTGAAGATGACATGGATTAATCTTGGTGAGGCCACGATACCTCTGACTTTAGGCGCGCCTTCGACGCCGATACTCGGTCTCGGAGCGGCGGTTATCCTGCTGTTTCTTTTCCTCGCGGTCTATATCACCACGCGCTACAAGCGATGCCCGTCCAACCGGGTGCTGGTGATCTACGGCAAGGTCGGTGGCCAACAAGCCGCCAAGTGTATGCACGGCGGCGGCGCACTGGTCATCCCGCTGATCCAGGACTACGCCTACCTCTCGCTTGAGCCGACCACCATCGACATCGAACTGACCAGTGCGCTGTCGAAGAAGAACATCCGCGTGAACGTCCCCTCGACGTTTACGATCGGCATCTCGACGACGCCCGAGATCATGAACAACGCCGCCGAGCGTCTGCTTGGGCTGGGCGAACGCGAGATCGCGGCACAGGCACGCGACATCATCCTCGGCCAGATGCGTCTGGTGATCGCGACGCTTTCTATTGAAGAGATCAACCAGGACCGTGAGAAGTTTCTGGACCTGGTGAATAAGAACGTCAACTTCGAGCTGAACAAGATCGGCCTGGAGATGATCAACGTGAACATCCGGGACATCATGGATGAGTCCGGGTACATCGAAGCGCTGGGTCGCAAGGCCGCCAGTGAAGCGATCAACCAGGCGCGCGTCGAGGTGGCTGTGGCAGACCGCGAAGGTGCGATCGGCCAGGCCGCGGCGAAGCGTGAGATGGACGTGCAGGTCGCCGAGCAGGTGGCTCAGTCGGCGATGGGTCAGAAGCAGGCCGAGCGTGACCAGCGCGTGAAGGTCGCCGCGTTCGAGGCGCAGGGCGTTTCGGGTGAAGCGGATGCGCAGCGTCAGCGCGACGTCGCGGTCGCCGAGCAGAGCGCATTGGCGGTCCAGGGCGAGAAGAAGGCCGAGGCCGAGCAGCGTATCCAGGTCGCCCAGCTCGAAGCCGACGCGGTCAAGGGCGAAAACATGTCCAAGGCCGAGATCGTTGATTACGAAGCGACCCTCGCCGAGCGTCAGGCCGAGGCCAAGCGGCGTGGTGACATCGCGCTGGCGAACGCCTCGCGTGACGTCTTGATCGCCGAGAAGGAAGAGGAATTAGCACGTCTCGAGAAGACCGAGATCGCCAAGCAGATGATGGAGCGTAAGAAGGTCGAGATCGACGCCGAGGCCGAGGCCGAGCGCCGCCGACGGATCGCCAAGGGTGAGGCCGACGCGGTGTTGGCCAAGTATCTCGCCGAGGCGGAAGGCACGCAGAAGGTGCTCGAAGCCAAGGCGAAGGGTTACGAAAACCTGCTGAAGGTCTGCGGCGATCGCAAGGACATCGCGCCTTCGCTGCTGATCATCGAGAAGCTCCCCGAACTCGTCGCCGAGCAGGTCAAGGCGATCCAGAATCTTAAGATCGACAAGATCACCGTCTGGGACTCCGGCTCACAGGCCGGCGACGCCACCGGCAGCACCGGCAACTTCCTACGCGGCCTGATCGGCTCCCTCCCCCCGATCCACGAACTCGCCGAGCAAGCAGGCATCGACCTGCCGAGCGTGCTGGGTGAGGTGAAGGGGACTTCAGGTGGCGGTTCAGGCAAACGGCCAGCTGCAGCATCAGGCTCAGACACATCCCCGCCAGCCGGTGATGATGCGTAAAAAAAATTATGTGACCTGTAACAACAAAGACGCCCACGCATACACATGCGTGGGTGTTTTTATTTATCGGTTTGTATTAATATTGCGGCAGGTTCAAGGCTTAGCCATTTCCACATGATCGGGGTAGCGATGGACGCACTAAAAAACAGACGCAGTTTGCAGATAGGGGGTTCGGGACTGCTCGTGCAGATCTTTGGATTTATTTGTGCGCCAACACTGGTGGAATTAGATCCGGTTGCAGGCCCGATGATTGGCTTAGGAATTGTCATGTTGGGCTCCGCCATGCTGATTGTTGGCTTGGGGTATTACGCGTCTGCGAAAGGCCACCACTGGGCCTGGGGATTGATGGGGATGTTAAGCATCATCGGGCTGCTGGTATTGGCGGCCTTGCCAGACAGGCAGCACGTCCGGGTGACTGAAGAATTGTTGTCACGTGACGTGTCAGACCCTGTAGTGAAAGGTGGGCCGGTTTTTCATTGTATCGGTTGCGACTACACCCTTAACGGCATTACCTCTACGACCTGTCCTGAGTGTGGGAAACAGTTCGACGCGAGCAATGTCACCACCATGCGCGTAACTGACGAGCTTGGGCGGGAGCTATACCATAAAGACGGCCCGCCATGGACTGCGCGATGGAGTCTGATCTGTGGCATCCTCACGCTGGTATTGTTCTGTTTGCCGCCGTTTAACCTTATTTCAGCGATCTGCGGCATCAGTTTTGGGCATATTGCGCGTCGCGCTGTCCGTGGGAATCCAAACCTGATCGGTTCAGCGGGCATCGCATTGGCGGGGCTGATTGTCAGTTACATCGGCCTAGTGGTGGCGTTATTTTTCACGGCGTTTATTTTCATCGCAATGATGAGTCAATAGCCGTTCCCGTATCACCCCACCGCAGCCGCGCTCAGCGCCTCGATGACCATGTCGCCCACTTCCGTGCAGGAGTAGCCCGAGCGGTCCAGTTTCTTGCCGGCGAAGTTCGGGGTGACGGCCTGGACGGCTGCGCCGATCATTTCGCCACACTTCAGCGCCGCGTTGTCGCCCTTGATCCGGCCGACCTCGCGTAGCAGCAGGCCGATGGAGTCGATGGCGGCGATGGGGTTGGCTTTGTTTTGCCCGGCGATGT
>CBDUNP010000066.1:0-11262 GCA_965368605.1 uncultured bacterium
TGGGCTTTCAGCGGCCTATGGATATGGACTAAACGACCCGAACCTTAACTTCGTGGAGATCATAAGAGATGGCTGTGAAAGACCTTGCATTCGAGGCGGACGCCCGCAAGAGCCTGCTGCTGGGCGTTGAGAAACTCGCCGCGGCGGTGAAGAGCACCCTAGGCCCGCGTGGACGCAACGCGATCCTGGATAAGTCCTGGGGCGGGCCGACCGTCACCAAGGACGGCGTGACCGTCGCCGAGGAAATCGAACTGGCGGACAAGAGCGAAAACATGGGGGCACAACTCGTCAAGGAAGCCGCCAGCAAGACCTCCGACAAGGCTGGCGACGGCACGACGACGTCGACCGTGCTGGCCGAGGCACTTTTTAAGGAAGGCCTGCGTCAGATCACCGCCGGTGCCGAGGCCAACGCCCTGGTCCGCGGGATGAAACTCGGGGTGGACGCGGTGGTCGAGGAGATCGCCAAACTCGCCAAGCCCGTCAAGGGCAAGAAGGACATCGCCAGCGTCGCAACCATCAGCGCGAACAACGACCCGACCATCGGCAAGATCATGGCCGACGCGTTCGAGCGGGTCGGCAAGGACGGCGTCATCACGGTCGAGGAAGGCAAGAGCCTGGAGACCTACTTCGACGTCGTCGAGGGCATGCAGTTTGACCGCGGCTACCTCTCCCCGAACTTCATCACCGACCCGGACCAGATGCAGACCGTGATGGATAAGGCCCTGGTGCTGGTCTACGAAGACAAGATCGACTCGATCCAGAAGATCGTGCCGCTGCTTGAAAAAGTCCAGCAGGCGAAGAAGCCGCTGCTGATTATCGCTGAGGACGTCGAGGGCGAAGCCCTGGCGGCGCTGGTGATGAATAAGCTGCGTGGCGTGCTGAACGTCTGTGCGGTCAAGGCCCCGGGCTACGGCGACCGCCGCAAGGCCATGCTTCAGGACATCGCCGTCCTGACCGGTGCAGAGCCGATCATGAAGGACCTGGGCGTAGACCTCGACAAGGTCGAGCTGAACCAGCTCGGTCTTGCCAAGAAGATCACCATCGACGCCGACAACACGACGATCATCGAAGGTGCCGGCGCGAGCAAGGACATCCAGGCTCGCATCGCTCAGATCCGTCGAGAGGTCGAGACGACGACCAGCGACTACGACCGCGAGAAGCTGCAGGAACGGCTTGCCAAGCTGACCGGCGGCGTGGCGCAGATCAACGTCGGCGCTGCTTCGGAAGCCGAACTCAAAGAGAAGAAGGCCCGCGTTGAGGACGCCCTGCACGCGACCCGCGCAGCGGTCGAAGAAGGCATCGTCCCCGGCGGCGGTGTGAGCTTTATCCGCTCGATCGCCAGGCTCAAGAAGCTCAAGACCAATAATCAGGACGAAGCCGCGGGCGTCGCGCTGGTTGCCAAAGCGATCGAACTGCCCCTGCAGACGATCGCGGACAACGCAGGCGAGCGTGGCACCGTCGTCGTGCGTAAGGTCGAGGCGGGCAGCGGCTCGTTCGGCTTCGACGCGCTGAAACTTGAATACACCGACCTGGTTGACCGTGGCGTGATCACCCCCGCCAAGGTGGACCGCACCGCGCTGCAGAACGCGGCGAGTGTTGCGGCCTTGCTGCTGACGACCGACTGCGTCGTGACCGACTCGCCAACGGATGAAGAGCCCGCCGGCGCCCCGGGCGGCGACCCGATGGGTGGCATGGGCGGAATGGGTGGCATGGGTGGCATGCCAGGTATGGGCGGCATGGGTGGCATGGGCGGGATGATGTAATCCCCCCGGCTCACAGAAGCATCCCCCGGGAAGTTTCCCCCGTGCTACGAACGCGTAACAAACAAACTCAATAACAAAAAACAAAAGCTGGAGAGCAACCAAGATGGCAACCGCAACCAAGAGCAAAGCAAAGACAACCGTCCGCCCCCTGGAAGACCGCGTGCTGGTCAAGCCCACCGAGGCCGAGACCAAGACCAAGAGCGGGATCTACCTCCCCGAGAGCGCAACCGAGAAGCCGATGACCGGGACAGTCGTCGCCGCCGGCCCGGGCAAACTCAACGATGAAGGCAAGCACAACGCGTTGACCGTGAAGAAAGGCGACACCGTAATCTACGGCAAGTACGCCGGCACCGAGGTCGACATCGACGGCGTCGAGCACATGATCGTCAAGGAAAGCGAACTGCTCGGCATCATCGAGAAGTAAACCGCCCCCCGAATTTTTGCTCAAGACATTCGTATCACTAATGAAACACTTGGCGTGGTCGCTTCAGCGACCGGCGCACCAACATAAAGAAAAACGGAGTTAATCCGATGGCAAGCAAACAGATGATTTTCGGCGCAGAGGCGGCGGTCGAGCTTAAGAAAGGGCTCGAGCAGCTCGCGGCGGCGGTTAAAGTAACCCTCGGCCCGACCGGCCGAAACGTGGTCCTGCAAAAATCCTTCGGCGGCCCCGCGGTCACCAAGGACGGCGTCTCGGTGGCCAAGGAAGTCGAGATCAGCGAGCCCTTCCAGAACATGGGCGCGAAGATGGTCGTCGAGGTCGCCAAGAAGACCAACGACACCTCCGGCGACGGGACCACCACCGCCACGATCCTGACCGAAGCGATCTTCAACGCCGGCCTGCGTCACGTGACCGCCGGCGCGAACCCGATGGCCATTCAGCGCGGCATCCTCGCCGCCGCCGACGCCGCCATCGCCGCGATCAAGGCCTCGGCCGTCAAGTGCAAGGGCAAGGCCGACTACCAGAAAGTCGCCACCGTCTCCGCCAACCACGACACACAGATCGGCGAGCTCATCGCCGAAGCCATCGCCAAGGTCGGCCCCGACGGTGTCGTTGAGGTCGAAGAAGGCAAGGCCGCCGAAACCAGCCTGGACTACGTCGAGGGCATGCAGTTCGACAAGGGCTACCTCTCGCCTTACTTCATGACTGATCCCGCCACGCAGGAATGCGAGCTGGAAGACTGCCTGGTCCTCGTCCACGAGAAGAAGATCAGCAATCTGCCGGACCTGCTCCCGCTGCTGAACAAGGTCGCGATGGCGCAGAAGCCGTTGCTGATCATCGCGGAAGACGTCGAGAACGAGGCGCTGGCGGCACTGGTCGTTAACCGTCTGCGTGGTGTGCTGAAGGTCGCGGCGGTAAAAGCCCCGGGCTTCGGGGATCGTCGTAAGGCGATGCTCGGCGACATCGCAACACTCACCGGCGCACAGTTCATCAGCGAAGACCTGGGCATCCAACTCGAAACCCTCGAGCTCGACGCGCTGGGCACCGCCAAGAAGATCGTGGTCGACAAGGACAACACCACTGTCATCCAGGGTGCCGGCAAGAAGAAAGACATCAACGCCCGCGTCGAGCAGATCAAGGTGCAGATCGAGAAGACCACCAGCGACTACGACCGCGAGAAGCTCCAGGAACGCCTGGCCAAGCTGACCGGCGGCGTGGCGATCATTAACGTCGGCGCAGCCACCGAGACCGCGATGAAAGAACGCAAGGACCGTGTCGACGACGCCCTGAACGCAACCAAGGCGGCCGCTCAAGAGGGATACGTCCCAGGCGGCGGCGTCGCGCTGATCCGTGCGATCTCGGCGGTCGAGAAGGCCCGTGACAAGGCCCGCGGCGACGAGAAGCTGGGCTACGACGCGGTCGCGGCGGCCTGCGAAGCCCCGCTCCAGCAGATCGTCACCAACGCCGGCGAAGACGGCCACATCGTGGTCGAGCAAGTCAAGGATGCCAAGGGCAACCAGGGCTACAACGCCTCGACCGGCAAGTACGTCGACATGGTCAAGGCCGGCATCATTGACCCGGCGCTGGTCCCCTGCACCGCCCTGCTGCACAGCGCCTCCGTCGCCGGCCTGATGCTGACCACCAACGTACTGGTCTCCGACCTGAAGGAAGACGAAGACGCGGTCGCTGGCGCGGTGTCGTAATAAATCGGGTTGAATCCCGAACGTCGTATTAATAAACCCGGAGAGGTATCCGCAGATTACGCAGATGACACAGATTAAATGATCTCAACGCATAACGGCGTAAGATCGCATCTGCGTAATCTGTGAAATCTGCGGATCGCCTCTTTTCTTTGCCTCTGTGGTAACATAAATCATGCCGACTCAGATGGATTACTACGAGGTGCTCGGGATCGCTCGTGACGCGAGCGAAGACGATATCAAGCGTGCGTATCGCAAGCTGGCGATGAAGTACCACCCGGACCGCAACCCCGGGGACGCCGAGGCCGAGGCGAAGTTCAAGGAATCCGCCGAGGCGTACGAGGTCTTAAGCGACGCGCAGAAGCGCCAGATGTACGACCAGTACGGCCACGCCGGGCTCAAGGGTCAGGCCGGCCATGACTTCAGCCATATGGATGCCGGGGACATCTTCTCGATGTTCGAGGATATCTTCGGCGGAGGCGGCGGTCAGCGTCGTCGGCGCGGTCGTCAGGGCCCGCAACGTGGTTACGACCTGCAGACCCAGGCCGAGATCACACTCGAAGATGTCGCCGAGGGCATCGAGCGTGAGATCGATTTCACCCGGCAGGACCTGTGCGAGAGCTGCAAGGGCAGCGGCGCGGCCCCCGGCGCGGAGCCGATCACGTGTGTGAGCTGCGGCGGCGCGGGACAGGTCGCTCAGAGCGGACTCGGCGGGATGTTCCGCATGGTCACCGCGTGCCCTGCCTGCAACGGCGAAGGCAAGGTCGTTAAAGATAAATGTAAGACCTGCGCCGGCGACGGGCGGCAGCCCAAGAAGCGCGTGCTGAAAGTAAAAATCCCCGCCGGGATCCACGACGGCCAGGCCATCCGCGTCCCAGGCGAGGGCGAGCCCGGCACCAAAGGCGGGCCGCACGGTGACCTGCACGTCGTTGTCCGCGTCAAGGAACACTCGCTGTTTACCCGTGAAGACGATCACCTGATCCTGAAGATGCCGATCAGCTTCACGCAGGCCGCGCTGGGCGCGACATTGGACGTGCCCGTCATCAACGGCCAACACGAGATCAAGATCAAGCCCGGCTCGCAGCACGGGGACCTGATCCGCGCCTCCGGCAAGGGCCTGCCGAACCTCCGCGGCGGGCGCAACGGCGACCTGGTGATCGTGCTGCTGATCGAGGTCCCGACCAAGCTGACCGGGAAGCAGGAGGAGCTGCTGCGCGAGTTTGCGGAGACCGAGGACCGCGACGTGATGCCGCACAGCCAGGGGTTCTGGGACAGGATCAAGTCGTACATCAGTTAATCAACCACAACCACCATACGCCGATCGAGGCCAGATATGAGTGAAGAAAACATCAAACCCGACGAACAAGCCGAGCCCCAGGAATGGGAGCTGAACGAGGCGGAAGAAGCGCTGGAGTTCCCGGATGTCGCGGAAGCCGGCGAGGATGCCGGGGGAGAAGCCAAGGAAGCCGACCCGCTGGCGGAAGCCATCGCCGAGCGCGACGAGTTGTCGGACAAGCTCAAGCGGATGATGGCGGACTACCAGAACTTCGGCCGACGCGCCGAGCAGAACGTCGTCGCCGCGAAGCAGCAGAAGCTGATCGAGGTCGCCAAGCAGTTGATCCCGGTGCTGGATCACTTCGACAACGCACTGAGCATGGACCCGGAGAAGACCTCGGCGGCGGACCTACTCAAGGGCGTCACCATCGTGCGCGACGAGCTCATGCGGGCGCTGACAGGCTTCGGCGTCCAACGGCTGGACGTGGAAACCGGCGAGGCGTTCGACCCCAATCGCCACGAAGCGCTGATGCGCCAGCCCGACACGGACATCGAGCCCGACCACGTCACTGCACAGCTCCAGCCCGGCTACGTCCTGGACGAAGTGACCATCCGCCCCGCGAAGGTCAGCATCGCGGAGTGAGAGCGGTTGTTGGTGATTGACGAAGAAATCGTACGTTGATTGTTTGAGTTTTTGATAACTAAAGACACCCGCCCCTTCGCTTAGGAGCGGCGTAAGCTCTGACCAGACCCTAAACCCAGAAACCAGACCCCGAACGATGCCGACTTACGAATACATCTGTGATGCGTGCGGCCACGAGTTGGAAGAGTTCCAGTCGATGTCGGCCAAGCCGTTGAAGAAGTGCCCGGACTGTGGCAAGAACAAGCTCGTCCGGCAGATCGGCACCGGTGCCGGGATTATCTTCAAGGGCTCGGGCTTCTACGAAACCGACTACCGCTCGGAGGGCTACAAGAAAGACGCCAAGGCCGAGACGGATGCGGCGAAGCCGAAGAAGGACGAGAAGTCCGGCGAGAAGAAAAACGGCGAAGCGAAGTCTTCATCTACTGACAGCACGAAGAAATCTACCAAGTCAGACAGCTCGGGTCCTGATAAGTCTACGAAGAAGACGAAGAAGGATTAACCACAGAGGCACATAGAACACAGAGAAGAAGTATCCGCAGATTTCACAGATTGCGCAGATTCGGGGTTGTTACCGGATATTTTTTGAATCTGTGTCACCTGCGCAATCTGCGGACAACCTCTTATTTTATCCGCACCTCTGTGACCTCTGTGGTTAACACTTACTGCACACCCGCATCCAATAGCGCCTCGATCTCGGCCTTGATCTGTTCGCCGACGCCTGGGCGGAAGCCGACGTGGACGTGCTGGACCTTGCCGTCAGCGATGATGACGGTCTGGGGGATGCCGTTGACCATGAAGGCCTGGGCGGTGACGAAGTTTTCATCCATCAGCACGGGGATGCTCAGCCCCTTGTCGGCCCAGAAGGCCTTGACTTCTTCAGCGGTTTCGCCCTGATTTACCGCGTAGATCGCCACTGACCTGCCGCCGTCTTCCTGCGTCCAGTCGTAGACCTCCTGCAACTCCGGCAGCGCCGCGACGCAGGGCGGGCACCAGGTGGCCCAGAAATCCAGGACGATGACTTTATGGGTGTCCAAGGCGAGGTCGTAATCGTTGCCATCCAGGTCGGGCAACACCAGCTCGGGCGTCGCCATGCCGGTCAGCGGGTGAGGCGCGTTGGAGCCGCTGGCCATCATGTGCTGCATCGAGGGTGAGGCGGCCGACCCGGTCGTGTCGAATGTGAATCGATCCTCAGCGATCGGCTCGCCGGTGCTGTGGACGGTGAAGTCCATAACGTATGACATCGTGGTGCCGGCCGGTGCGCCCATCGACGCGGTGTCGATATCAACGACGACCTGATCGATGAGGTAGGTGTCGGGGTTGATGGTCAGCGTCATCAGGCCGTCCTGCTGTGCGCTCTGGATGCGCGGACGCTTGTGCGGGTCGTTCTCATCCGGCGGGAGCGTGACGGGTTTGCCCGCGGCGTCCTGGCTGATAAACCCCAGCGGGTCATCGGACAGCAGGAACGCGAAGTCGGTCTGCACGACGGGGTAGATCATCGACGGGGCCTGCTGCATGATCCACGTCGCGGCCAACGGGTCGCTGCCGATCGGGGTCGCCAGGTGCTTGCCCGGGAACTGCGGGGACTTGAAGTAAAGCGTCTGCCCGTCGACGACGAGCAGCTGATCGGGCGCGTCCATCAGCAGGTGGTTGGTCGTCCGGTCGAAGGCGATGAAGAACTCGCCCTCCCGGGAGTTGGTCCACCGGCCGTCGGTCTGGCGCATCTTTAGATGCATGGTCGCATCGTACTGGTCGATCTCCCGGTAGGCGTTGATCACCTTATCGACGAGCTGTTCGCCGGGCGGCGCGGCGATGGCGGACGGGCAGACCAGGGCCGTCAGCAGGAGCAAAAGGATCGGCGTCCGGGGCATGGATCGAAGCGTTTTCATTGATTTACTCCTGCTTATAAAGTTCTATGGTGTCTAAGTTACGCCACTTACGAGAAACTCACAAAAGCCTGTATTCTCAGGTTGCAGCGGGCTGCCGGGGCCACTACTATCCCTTTCCCCATTAAACCCCGTTTCGACAAGGATTCATCCCAAAATGTCTAAATTAATTCAGCCGCACGGCGGCACGCTCGTTAACCGTATTGTAGCCGCCGATCAGGCCGCCAAGCTCAAGGCCGCCGCCGCGGACCTCCCGAAGATCACGCTCAGCGCCAAGCAGGCGTGTGACCTGGAGATGATCGCGATCGGCGCGTTCAGCCCGCTGACCGGGTTCGTCAAGAAGGCCGACTTCGAAGGCATCTGCAAGGACATGCACCTGGCCGACGGCACGGTCTGGCCGATCCCGATCACGCTGTCGGTGGATGACGCGGTGAAAGGCACGCTCAAAGAAGGCGGGCAGGCTGCGCTGCATCACGAAGACGGCACGCTGCTGGCGGTGATCGACTGCGAAGAGATCTACCCACACGACAAGAAGCTTGAGATCCCCAACGTCTTCGGCACCGAAGACGAAGCGCACCCCGGCGCGAAGGCGGTCATGGACGAGGGCGACTGGTGCGTCGGCGGCGATATCCACGTCATCACCGTGACCCCCGAAAAAGAGCCCGGCGAGCAGTTCACCGAATACCGCCTGGCCCCGGCGCAGACGCGCGAAGCGTTTGAGAAGAAGGGCTGGAAAACCGTCAGCGCGTTCCAGACGCGTAACCCGATCCACCGTGCCCACGAGTACCTCTGCAAGTGTGCCCAGGAGATCACCGACGGCCTGCTGATCCACCCGCTGGTCGGCGAGACCAAGCCCGGCGACATCCCCGCCGACGTCCGCATGGACTGCTACAAGACCATCATCGAGCACTACTTCGTGCCCGAGACGACGATGCTCAGCGTCATGCCCGGCGCGATGCGTTACGCCGGCCCGCGCGAAGCCGTCCAGCACGCACTGACCCGGCAGAACTACGGCATCAGCCACTTCATCGTCGGCCGCGACCACGCAGGCGTCGGCGATTACTACGGCACCTACGACGCCCAGAACATCTTCGATCAGTTCAAGGATGGCGAGATTAAGATCGAGCTGCTCAAGTTCGAGCACGCCGCCTGGTCCCACAAGGCCCAGGGCATGGTCTCCGGCAAGACCTTCCCCAAGATCAAGGGCGATCAGGTCTTCCTCTCCGGCACCAAGGTCCGCGAGATGCTCGGCAACGGCGAACGCCCACCGGCCGAGTTCTCCCGCCCCGAAGTCGCCGACGTCCTCATCAAGTGGGCGACCAGCGAAACACCCGTTGGCGCGTAATCGCTTAGACGCAACAACTCAATAACAACAAACCGCCGATCCGAAAGGGTCGGCGGTTTTTTTATGCATCAACCCCTGCACTTCTTCAGCCGTTGATACCTCGCCAACACTGTTCGGCGACGAACCATACTTTTTCTCAGTTTTCTTACACATGAAATAATCATCACTAAACCGACCGCAACGGAAAAGAAGGTTATGAGTCCGCCCCACAATGTCTTTATTTCACTGATACTGCGAAGAGAATAATATATGAGTGGGATAGCGATAGCAGAAAAGAATCCAAGTATCAGTAAATCACCCCACCATTGGTCACGAATTTTGACCCAACGCGGCTTGGCACCCTCGAAAAAATAATTTTCCTGTGGCATAAGATTCACTCGAATAACACCTGGTTACACGACTCGAACATCATAATCTATGGTCGCCCGCTAAGCGGGGGTGGGTTTGGCTGATTTTGTATTGACCAAACGTAATCCTTATGATGCGGGCGGAGTCTGTGATCCCCCCTACCGCCCCGGAGTTTGTGATGTCTGCACCTGATGACCGGCGATACCTGGAGAGCCATGAGTGGCACAAGCCCGAGGGGGACCTGGTCCTGATCGGGATCAGCCAGTTTGCGGTGGATGAGTTGACGGATATCACCTACCTGGAGATCACCGCCGAGGGCGAGATCGGCAAGGGCGACCCGCTGGGCGAGATCGAGTCGGTCAAGGCGACCAGCGAGCTGTACTGCGGGATCGACGGGGAAGTCGTCGAGGTCAACCAGGCGGTGGTGGACGACCCGTCCCTGATCAACCGGGACTGCTACGGGCAGGCGTGGATCGTGAAGGTTCGGCCGACCGACGCGGGGCAGCTGGATTCGCTGATGGCGGCGGATGCATACGAGAAGCAGGCGTCGCATTAGCAGGCGTCGGGGAATTTAGCTCGGATGCCTCGGATGAATCGGATGGGGCAGGCCGGAGCATTAAATCGTAGTCCTTGGGCGGCTTTTGAGAATCCGGCGAGTCCGTGGTTCGGAAGCTATCCCTATCTCTTCATCCGTTTGTATCCGATATATCCGAGCTAATACCTGCATCCCCGCCAGGCTGAGAGAAGAGGGTTTGGCTCTGCTTCGGGAGGTCGGTTAGACTATTTACATGATTACGGACGTGCACACGCGAGTCTGGGACAACGCCGATCAGCTTGGGCGAGCCGAGGAGACGCTTCGGCGGAGGCCTAACAAGCCTTGGCAGCGGCCGGACGCCTCGCCGGATGCGCACCACGAGGCGATGCACCCCGTGCGCAGCGCGCTGATCCTCGGGTTCGACAGCGTCTACCTGGGTGCCTCGATCTCGCACGAACAGATCGCCAGCTACGTCTGCAAAGACCCGGGCAAGTACCTGGGTGTGGCTGGGATCGATCCGATGCGAGGCGACGCGGTCAAGAGCCTGGAACGAGCCAAAGAACTGGGACTGGTCGGCGTCACCGTCAGCCCTGCCGCCCAGGCCTGCCACCCCTGCGACACCCGGGCGATGGAGCTCTACGAAGCCTGCCAGGCGATGCGTGTGCCGGTGATGTTTGAGTCGGCGACCCTGCTGGCGCGGGACGCGAAGCTGGAGTTTGCCCAGCCGTACCTGCTGGACGAAGTCGCACGATCGTTCCCCGAACTGAAGATCGTCATCTCGGCGCTGGGCGACCCGTGGGTCCATCAGTGCCTGACCCTGATCGACAAGCACCCGACGGTCTACACCGACCTGTCCGACCTGGCGACCCGCCCCTGGCAGTTGTATAACGCCCTGATCCTCGCCCACCAGCAGAGCGCGACCGGGCGCATCCTCTTCGGCAGTAACTACCCCTTCTGCGAGCCGGAGAAGGCGATCCTCTCGATCTACTCGATCAACACGTTCACGCAGGGCACACCGCTGCCGAGCATCCCGCGGGAGCAGCTACGCGAGATCGTGGAACGCGACGCGCTGGCCTGCCTGGGGCTGCGCGAGCCCAACGGGCACACACCCGAGGGCAGCGGCGCAAAACACGAAACCATGAAGATCCCCTCCGCCCACTCGTTCAAGGACGCTGACTCGGCATGACGCCAACAACATTCGCACAACGGGCATGGAGGCTATGTGTTCTGGCCGTGGTATCGCTGACACTGATCGGCTGCGCCGCGAGCAACAACCCCCACGACGGCGACCTGGTCATCCAACGGCGAGCCGACCCCAACGACATCAA
>CBDUNP010000067.1:0-11231 GCA_965368605.1 uncultured bacterium
TGTGAGCATGCCGGGATCAATTAGAAGTTCCAGTTCGCCGTCCATTGTGACGTTGCCGATGACATCCAGGTGGCCGAAACTGATGGCGGACAGGGCGTCATCTATCAGTTGGATCTGCATCGTGCCGCCGGGCTCTTGTGTGTAGTCACCGGTTAGAGACAAGGTGCCGGTGGGGTTGCCGGGGGCGAGGGCTCCGCCATTTGATAGTGTTGTTGCGGATAGCGAGCCGTCGCCTTGCACGGTGCCCGTATTCCAGACTTTGAGCGTGTCGGCGACGGCGATCTGGCCGGAGTCGTATACATCGAGTGTGCCCGATGCGAAAGGCATCGAGTCGTCTCCGCCTACATAGAGGGATTGCGACAGTGCCCAGGACGAGTTGGCGCCAGAAACCTCCGCGACGCCGGATGCGTAAGAGCCAATGAATTGAAACGCGCCGATCTGTCCGTTAACGCTCGTCACGGCAGCGCCTTGTTCGACACGAAGTATCCCGTGCGCCACACTACCAATGATGAGGTCGGCGTGGTTGGTCCATGTCGAACCGGTCCCGGTGACGGTAACGTCGCCGTTGGAATTACCCCCGGAGGCGATGTAGCCCGTCATATTCGAGACCGATGCGCCGCCCTGTATGGTTAGCGAGCTGTTGCTTACACCTCCGATGCCTTGTGCGATATACAAATCCCCGGCGTTGGTCCAGTTCGATCCGGGACCGATTACAGATGCATCGCTCGTCGCACCGGCGAGGTGGCCATCGACATTCGATACGACCCCGCCATCTTCAATCGTAAGTGTGCCGATGCCGCCTGTTCGACCGACGTACAGGCTGCCTGAATTAGACCAGGTGGAGCCCCCGCCGGTCACAACAGCGACACCTGAGTGTGTCGCTGTTGGGTCTGACTGTCTATCACCGATGATTCCGGTCGCGCTGGACACCGCCCCGCCGGCCTCGATATGCAGTGTATTACTAGTATCAACGTTTGGCGGGAATAACAGATTACTAGCAAGCCCCACATACAGCGTGCCGGAATTATCCCACGTCGATCCGTCACCGGTTACCGTCGCCGCACTGGATGCGCCATAGATCGCCCCATTCTCATTGGACACACTCCCGCTATTACTGATTAGAAGCGTGCCGTCACCGTAATTACCTAACGTGAACCAACTCGAACTGTTCATTTCCGAATCAGCACCGTCGACCGTGACCATACCCGTAGAGCCTGCGGAGGCACCGATATTGACGCCGTCAACATGGGCGGTGCTACCCTTATCGATTGTGAGCGTGCCGGCTCCGGTATCGCCGACACGCAGAGCGGTGGCGAGTACCCAGGGGTCGGAACTGTTGTAGGCGGGGTTGATATCACCCGCCGCGGTGATGTCCGCAGAGGCCGCGTTGGGATACAGCAAGGCACCTAGTAGCAATAACGGCCCGACTCTATTCATGGCGAAAAAATACAAGGTTGGTCCTCCGGATTCACGGGCTGAAACCACTATCAGAGAATACCATCAACCGGCTCAAAAACAATGATTTGTTTGGTTGAGGGCTGAATTCAGGGGAGATTTGACACCTATTCTGTTAATGATCCCCCGGCAGAACAGTGGGCTTTAGGAGGCGGATCAAACGGTTGCGGTTGGGGTTGCGCTGAGGACGCGTTCGAGTTGCCTTAGTGCCTGCCGTATACGTTGTTCGTTTTCGACAAGCGCCATGCGGACGTAGCCTTCGCCCAGGTCGCCAAACGCGGCGCAGGGGCTATGGCGAGTACGGCTTGGTTGGCCAGCGCTAAGCAGAAGTCGTTGGTCGAGTTGCTGTAGCGAGTGAGCTATCGATGCTAATTGCTAAACATCACACAGCGGAGTTGACGCCGTGTTAATCCGCACGCCACTCCCATCGCTAACAGACCCAACGATGCGGGCTCGGGGATCGCGTTGGAAGTATTAACTGGTGGTGGCACACTCGTGTTCCAGTTGCCCAATACCGTGGTCAGATCGTTGATGCCAACAAACCCATCGCCCGATAGATCCCCTGAGGCGAGGTCGCCCTGGGTGACGTTTTGGTTCCAGGCAACGAGTATGACATTCAGGTCGTCGATCCCGACAAACCCATCGGCGTTGAGGTCACCGGGGAGGTAGTCCCAGTTGAGCGTGACCGTCACGGCGTTGGTGGTGTAATTCACGTCGATCAGCCCGGGGTGGATGCCCAAGCCGGTGATGTGCTCGAACGTGCCGGTGAGGGTCCCGTTGGTGGATTCGATGACGGTGTACGTCCCGGCCGCCATCGCGCCGAGGGCGGGGAGGTCGAGGGTGGTGCCGGTTAATGCGATGTCGATGTCGCCGGTGGTGGTGAATATTTCATGCGCCCCCGGAGCGATGCCTAAATCAATTTCTAAAGTACCCGCATTAAATAAATAGTCACCGATGATATCTGTACGATTGTTGGCATTTTCAATTGCAAAAACACCGCCGTCCTGAGATAGGGGTTGATTAAGTGAGATCAGCCAACCGGCTTCAAGACGGCCCCCTGTAAACAGAAAATCGCCGTAGGTGTGGGGCAGCGGATCGCGTGGATTAGCTGGGCTCCCAAACATTTTATCAGAGAACGATAATAGTCCGTCGGCCAGGTGAAGGATGCCGTAACCGCCTAATGTAATCTGGCTCCCCACTTCTACCTTTCCCTGGTTGTCTATAATAAGTTCAGCGCTGCCGTCGCGACCGACTACCATGAAACCAGCCGACCAGGTCGAACCGGCCCCGGACACACTGACCTCGCCATGCGAGTCAAGGTATTCACCGATATAGCTGCCGTTACTTTGAACCACACCCCCATCACTGATGACCAGGGTACCCGTGCCTTGGTAACCGATGATTAGATTGGTCGTCAGTTCAAGCGCTGATCCATTGCCGTGGACCAGGATAGAGCCGCTGGCGTCCTGCCCGATATAGCCCAAGTAGGCATCCCGGCCGCTCACCAGCCCGCCGTGTTCTATCACAAGCAGACCACTTCCTTCTCTGCCAATACTCCATTCCCTATTGGCGCTGTGCCAGGTTGAACCGACACCGGAGACCGTTGCGGTCCCTTCAGAGCCCGCGGCATAACCGAGGTAGCCTGCATTCGAGGATACGACCAGGCCATCCGCAATACGTATCGACCCCACCCCGACATAACCAGCCCCGAGACTGCCCAGCCCGGAAGGATTGGTCGCGTCCATGTGGACCGTGATACTCTGCCCCGGCAGGCTATTGAGCACCCACTGCTGCTGTAGACCGTGCGACGAATCAAAGATGATGTCACGATCAGCGACAACACCTTCGACAAACACTTCACCCACGCCACGTAGATCACTGTCCGAAGCGAACAATGTCGCGGTACGAAGTACCCCCTGGTCAAAATTAATCGTGCCCTCGCTGGTTGTGCTTGTGCCAACCGCTGCTGATCTACTGGCATGAACTTCGGCATCTTGACTGATCCGTAACACACGGCTGCCGTGCACACTCACTGACGTCGTGTCCCAGATCGACCCCGGACCGTCAACAGAGACCAGCCCGGGAGAGCCTGTTGATTCAAGCAGTTTAATACCACCCCCCCGTACTTCGCCGCCGTTATGGACCTGCAACCCGCTTTCGCCACTTATCGCGATGCCGTCCTCACTCTCCCATACCGATCCGGGCCCATCGACTACCGCATTCCCTACCCCACCGATTTCATAACCAAGAAAGCCCCGCTCCACGGTGACAAGGCCGCCATCGCTGATGGTCAGCGTAGCGGCAGCTTGTTTACCAACAATCAGATCATCCCGGATATCCATCGTTGCCATGTCGCCCGATATGATTGCGTCACCGGACGACCCTGGTGCAACGGCCAGCGTCAAGTCCCCCGTGATAAATTCTCCCTGATCAAGTATCTCAAGGGTACCGGCCCCCTGAGCCCCGATCGAAGTAAAGTATCCGGCGAGAACACTGGTTCCTGCCCCCATGATTTGGACATCGCCACTGGACCCGGGTTCGACACCGGCAAGTAGGTAATTTGAATCGATCCCACCTCCGCCATCTACGATCAGTTCACCCAGCCCCGACTCGCCGACATATATTTCCGTATTGTTTTCCCAGAATGAACCGGAAATATTGACTGTCCCGGACGAACCTGTTTTTTCACCGATATAGGCCTCGTAGCTTCGCAGGGTGCTAGTGCTTTCTACATCCAGCAGACCGCTGCCGTAGACACCAACATACAAACCCCTTGCATCCCAAAGCGATTCCGACACGGTTACCGCCCCATCGGCTCCGGCGTGGTAGCCGATATGTCCGTATCCTGTTTGCACATCCAGGCCATCAGCAATCCGCAAGGTGCCCACGCCACGGTAGCCAGCCCCAAGTGACTGCAACCGCTGCGGGCCTAGCTCAATATTCAAGGTAATGTTCTGCCCGGGAAGATCGTTAAAAATGACCTGCTGGGTAGTACCACTAATCGCATCGAATACCAAGTCGGCGTCGGTTACTGTGGCTGTCGCATTGATTGTGCCAACCCCCAGCAATTCAGCAGGAGACGCCAAAAGTCCGCCGGTATTGAGAACACCATTGTCGAAGTTGACCTGCCCGGTGCCGCCCGGCATGTGTTCGGTCCATGTGTTGGCAAATACCTCAACCGTCCCCCCGTTACTAATCCCAAGTACGCCGGCGCCGTCATGCCCGATATAGAGGTGCCGCCCGACCGACCATAAAGAGCCAATATCTTCAACCTCAGCCGTCCCCAGGGTACCCGAGCCGTAGCCGAGATAGCTATCCTTCTGCTGGTGTGGGGTGTACTCGATGACGCTTCCGTTATCGATCGAAATCGATCCGTCTGTGGTGTTGCCTACCAATACAGAATGGTATGGATCCCATGGATCTGATCCCGTGTATGTCGGCGTCACATCGCCGACAACCGTGAGTGCGGCATGCAAGGTGGCAGAGCTTAAGGCGAGCGAGGCACAGAAAATCAGGGGGGTGACAATCGCGGCGGCAGGCCGATGGAAAAACAAAACGTGAATCACTTGAACTACACGATGATTGCCAAAACGGGATCGTGTGTAAATGTGCATATCATCACCCCCAAATGTAGATGCGCATCCAGCCATTGATACCGGGCAGCACCCCGACCCCAAGAATCATAACTTCAGTGATAGGTACAGAATACCCTGTACCAGATAGGGAAGCAATAATATTGGCTTGCGATCCCGAAGATGGGAAAATAGGTAACCCCGGCCATTGCTATAGCCCTATCGGCACTGTGAGACAGCGAGTGCTTACAGGAGAAACGTCTGACGGCGTCAATACAAACTTTAAGCCCCCGCCGGGATCGGCCCGAGCACGCGCTCAAGTTGCCTTAGCGCCTGGCGGATGCGTTGTTCGTTTTCGACGAGTGCCATGCGGACGTAGCCTTCGCCTAGATCACCGAACGCTGCGCCGGGGGTCATGGCGACTTCGGCCTGGTCGACCATCGCTAAGCAGAAGTCGTTGGTCGAGTTGTTGTAGCGGGCTAACACCTCGGGGTTGACCTTGGCCCATACGAACATGGTGGCGCGGGGGGGATCGACCTGCCAGCCTAGTTTTTGTAGGCCCTTGACGAGCAGGTCGCGGCGGGACTCGTAGACTTTGGCTTGTTGATCGACGTGTTTGTCGCCTTCGCGCATGGCGATGATGGCGGCGATCTGGACGGCCTGGAAGATGCCGTAGTCGTAGTAGCCCTTGACGGTCTTGAGCGCGTCGATCATCTGGCGGTTGCCGCAGCAGAAGCCGATGCGCCAGCCGGCCATGTTGTAGGGTTTGCTTAACGTAGAGAACTCGACGCCGTAGTCGGTTGCGCCGTTGGCCTGGAGGTAGCTCGGGGCGGTGTAGTGGTCGAAGCAGGTTTCGCCGTAGGCGAAGTCGTGCATGACCATGACCTGATGCTCGGCGGCGAGCGCGACGACCTTGTCGAAGAAACCGGGGTCCACGGTCATGGTGGTCGGGTTGTGCGGGTAGTTGAGGATCAGGACCTTGGGCTTGGGGGTCAGGTGCCGGAGCACGTCGTCGATGCGTCTTAAGAATGCGTCGTCGTTGCCCAGCGGGACGGAGACGGTGCTTGCGCCGGCGAGGACGACGGCGTAGGTGTGGATCTGAAACGCGGGGTCGGCGACGACGGCGATGTCACCGGGACCGAGCAGGCCCAGGCACATATGGCTGAAGCCCTCTTTGGAGCCGATGGTGGCGACGACTTCGGTGTCGGGGTCCAGCTCGACGCCCCACTTGCGCTTGTATTTCAGCGCCATCTCGCGGCGGAGGTTGTAGACGCCTGCGGAGACGGAGTACCGGCTGTTGCGCGGGTCTTGCACGGCTTCGCGGATCTTGTCGACGACGGCATCGGGCGCGGCGTCCGACGGGTTGCCCATGTTCATGTCGATGACATCAGCGCCGGCCTGACGGCGGTCGTAGATCATCTGCTTGAGTTTGCCGAGCACGTAGGGCGGGAGGCGTTCGATGCGGGAGGCGGGCTGGATGTCCATGGTGGTGACTTGTGGTTGGAGTTCGTGTGGGTGTTGGTATTGATGCCGTTTCATCTGCGAAGCGAGCAAGCTCGTTCGCTAAACCGCAAGCGAGGGTTCGGGGCGTTAGGGAAACACGTTCAACTCAAACGGGTTTCTTTAGTTCAGTTGGCCTGCGTCTTGCGTAATTGCTCGAGCCAACTCTTATTGAGGGTCGGGTCGAGCACGACTATTTTAGCATCTGCGAGCATGGAACGCGCGGCCTGCTGCATGGCCTGGGCTTGCAGCTCCAACTGGACGGTGCGGGTCAGGTCCGGCTTGGCCTGTTCGAAGGTGATGGTGTCGGCGGGGAGCTTGGCTTCGAGTTTCATAATTATGAAATGATCGTCGTTTGCGATCAGGTCGCTGATGCCGCCGACGGGCATTTTGGTCAGGGCCTGGCGCAGGGCTTTGGGGTAGGTCGCGTCGATCGGGCTGATCGGGGAGAGCAGCCCGCCCTGTGCGGCGCTGGGGTCGATGGAGTTTAAGGAGGCGAGGTCGGCGAAGGACTGCCCGCCGACGGCGCGGACGTGCAGGTCGCTGGCCTGGGAGAGTGTGTCGGCGACGATGATACGGACGCGGTAGCGTTCGCCGTGGCGGAGTTGGTAGGCCTGCTGCAGGAGGGCTGGGGAGAGCTGGACGTCGTCCTTGATCAAGGCGCGGAGCGCGGCGTTTCTAAAGAGCATGGACTGGAAACGCCTGACGCCCAGGCCGCGTTCGCTGCGCATCTCGTTGAGCAGGCGCACGGCCTGGTCGGGGTCGGACGAAAGCGTGGCGAGCATGTAGGATTTTTCCTGGCTGATCAGGTCGGCGGTGATCTGTATCCCGTCCTGGTCCAGTCGGTCACGGATTTTCTTATCGAGGACGAGTTCCGAGAGGACCTGTCCGCCGGCGGCTTCGATGAGCCGGGAGCGCATGTCGGCGTGGGTGACGAGTTGGCCATCTATATAAGCGACCGGCGTGGCCGATTCGGACGCCTGAGCCTTGGCGGGGCTGGCGGGGCGCGGGGGCGCGGCGGCCTGGGGCTGGGTTTCGCAGCCAGACATCAGGGCCAGGAGGACGGCGGTGATCCATGCGGATTTATGCATGGGGTCACGCTAAGGCTGGGCACAACGGCTGTCAATCTATGGGGGAAGGTCGTCGGGCTTGCCCCGGGCGGGGTGATGCCTAGAATCGAGCTGTATGACTCAACGTATGGGCCAATTGATGCAACGACGCTACCTGGACAACGCGGCAACCAGCTTCCCCAAGCCCCCCGAGGTGCTTGAAGCGGTAACGCGGTACGCCTGTGAACTGGGCGCGAGCCCGGGGCGGGGCGCGTATGACGAGGCCAAACAGGCGGGGCTGTTGTTTGATGAATGTCGTGAGCGGATCAATACATTGATCCACGGCGAAGAGCCGAAGCACGTCATCTTCACACTCAACGCCAGCGACGCGCTGAACATGGCGATCCGCGGCGTCGTGCATGGCTATGACCGAGCGAAGGGCAAGCCGCACGTCATCACGACCTGGATGGAACACAACTCGGTGCTTCGGCCGACCAATGAACTGGTTCATCGTGGGGAGGCGGAGCAGACACGCATCGCTTGCGACCCGGTGACGGGCCTGGTCGATCCGGAGGCGATCCGTAAGGCGATCCGGCCGAACACGGCGTTGATCGCGGTGGTGCACGGATCAAACGTGACCGGGACACTGCAGCCGATCGGCAAGGTCGGCGCGATCGCGCGGGAGCACGGCATCCCGTTGCTGGTCGATGCGGCGCAGACCGTCGGGCATGTGCCGATTGACGTGCAGGCGATGGGGATCGATCTCTTGGCGTTCCCGGGGCACAAAGGGTTGCTCGGGCCGTTGGGGACCGGCGCGTTGTATATCCGGCCGGGCGTTGAGCAAAGCATGGCGACCAGCCGTGAGGGCGGGACCGGTTCGATCAGTGACCAGGACACGCAACCGACGTTCATGCCCGACCGGTTCGAGCCGGGCAGCCATAACGCGCCGGGGATTATTGGGTGGTCCCAAGGCGTGAAGTGGATTTTAGACAAGGGTGTGGATGAGTTGTGGCGGCATCAACGCGAACTGATCCAGATCGTGATCGATCGACTCACCGATATGCCGGGGCTGACGCTCTACGGGCCGCAGGGTGTCGAGGACCGCGTCGGCGTGTTCAGCATCCGTATCGACGGGTTCGATGATCCGCAGGCGCTTTCGGACGTGTTGGAGAATGATTTTGGGCTGTTGACACGATCAGGGATTCACTGCGCCCCCTTAGCGCACAAGACGATCGGCACGGACCAGCTCGGCGGGACGACGCGCTTGAGTGTCGGGCCTTTTACGACCGAAGACGATGTCATTTTTGCGTGTGACAGCCTGGCGCACATCTGCCAGGGACACACGGCGAAAGTCTAAAATAACTTAGTAGCCGATACGCGCCCCGCAGATCAGCGCGGTCAGCAGGGCTAGAGTCGATGCCGTGGTAGGCTCGGGGACATAGCTGACGCCGGCGGGCGGTGTCTCGCTGTTGTTCCAGTTACCCAGGACGAGATTCAGGTCGTCGATGCCGACAAAGCCGTCGCCGGTCGGGTCGCCGAGGAAGGTGTTGCCGACCGAAACCGTCTGATTCCATCGGCCGAGCACCAGGTTCAGGTCGTTGATGCCGACGAACCCGTCGCGGTCCAGGTCGCCGGGGATGCCGGAGCCGATGGGCGTGGTGGAGACGATGAAGTCGTCGTAAAGCACCTGTTCTTCCTTGGTGGTTTCCCAGGGCGCGCTGCTGCCGCCGAAGAAGGTGCTGAAGTAGAGCAGGTCGATCTTGAGTGATGCGGTGTCGCGGAAGTGGATGTTCTGGACATCCAGGACCATCTCGCCATCGAGCCAGGCCTGGATGATGCCGTCGTCCTGACCAGGTGTGTTCATCACGACGCGGTGCTGGACGTTGTACCAGACGCCGGAGTCGATCGCCTGCCAGCCGGGGGTTCCGTCGTCCCACTTCTGATCGTGGCCCGAGGTCCCGGGCATGTCCTTGTGGTAGACGTACTGGACGAACTGGGCCTGGTCATTGTTGGTGGTTGATCCGCCGGAGCCTTCGGTGCGCCACATCATGCGTGCGCTCCAGCCGTCGGTCCCGTTGGGGATGTCCCCGCCGGAGTTGGCGGCCCCGCCTGCGAGCCCGGGCAGCTTGCCGCCGCGGACGAAGTCGAAGTTATCGCCGAAGCGCATGCGGTAGCTCAGGTACAGCTCGTCGTACCCGGCGCCCAGGGGAGTCTTCCACTGGCTCTTGCCGGTGTTGCTCAAGCCCTCGGGGTAGTTGACCGCCAACGACTTTGCGCCGTAGGCGTTGGCACCGTCAACGATCTCGACACGGCCCTCATCGACGCCGTCGTTGCTGCTGGGGTTGTTCCAGTCGGCCTTGAGGTTGGCTACGGAGTATGTCCCGACGGGGTCGTCGTCGAAGTTGTTGTGGTAGATGACCGCGCCCTGCGTGGCCGGTGCGAGCGCTAAGGCGAGCAGGAGGGATGCGGTGGTCGTAGCGATTTTGGTCGGCAACTGAAACTCCCTGGCGTCCTGGACGCGGCAGCCCCGGCGTGTCGGATCGGTCGTTCGTCGGGCAACGCGGCCCCCGCGCAGCAACACCGTCACCCTTCTATAGAAGTATCCATCCAAATCGCAGGAAATCAAGGGGATTCCGTGGGTTTGAGTACGAAAATACCGGTCAGGCAGCACGGCCGATTGCCGCGTCCTGAGGCCGATCCGGGCCGATATTTGCCGCGATATTTGCGGAAGAGGACTTGCCGGTGTCGCGACCCGCCAAGCGTTGATAGACCCACTGCCCCCCCGCCGCCGCCAGGACGATAAACACCGGGGCGACCGCGTCGCGGAAGCGGACGCTGCCGTAGAAAACGACCGTGCTTGCGACCGTCGCCAGGACCGGGAGCATGAGCAGCCAGGTCATGCCAGCTGAGCGCCGCCAACCGATCAACGTGCCCCAAACAAAGAACGGCGCGACGGCGATCCAGCTCGCGGCAAACGCGACCTGCACCAGGCGGTTGTCGGTGTCCTTGATCGGCGTGACCAGACGCCAGAGCTTGGCGGCGATCAGTATGGGCATCTGATCCATGTTAGCGCGGATGGCATCGACGCCGTAGCGCGTGGCCTGGTCGTTGCGTGCGACCTCGTCGCCGGACAGCGGGTGCGCCTCGTCGATGAGGACGCTTGCCTTGACCCAGGTGCCGCGTTGTGATGGATCGGTGAAGGTCAACTCGTTGTGCGAGCCCCAGAGGCCGTAGCCGGTGATCGTTGAGATCGTGGGCTTACCCATGACCACCGCGTTGCGCATCACCCAGGGGGACAGCACCATCGCCAGCACCGCGACCTGCACCGCCGCGTGCTTGAAGGGTTCACGGTTGCGCATCAATAACGCGATCATTGCAAGCCCGCCTGCGAAGGGTACGGCCAACAACAATTGCGGGCGGGCGTAGATCGCCATCGCCCAGCACAGGCCGGCGAGCGCATCGCAGGTGTATCGTTTCACGGCCGCGTTCTGCCGGTTATGGAAAGCGATCGCGGTGGCGACCAGGGCGAGCATCATCCAGAACCCGAACGGTGTCTCGCTGACAAAGTGCATGGCGTTGTAGGCATGGCCGGGATACAGCGCGAGGCCCAGCCCCGCGAGCAGGCCGACGGCGCGATTGAATCCGATCGTGCCCA
>CBDUNP010000068.1:0-11167 GCA_965368605.1 uncultured bacterium
GGCGCGGGGCCGTAGATGTCGATGATCTGGCCGCCGGAGCTCAGGGCGGCGTCGCGTTGGGCGAGTTGTCTGAGCCAGCCGAGCTTGACCTGGGCCTCGGGTTCGATGGCGTTTTCCTGGCCCGGGGGCAGGCCCCAGCGGACGGTGCCGTCGGCGGTGTGGAGGATCAGACGTAGCCGGCCGCGTTCGTCGCGTTGGCCGACGTCGAACGAATGGATCTTGTCCATGTAGGGCTCGTGGGCGAGCAGCTTGACGAGTGTGAGCCCGGCCTGAACATCTACACCGGGCCAGATCTCGCCGGGGGCGGAAGGGGGGGGCGAAGCGACGCCGGTGACGATGACCAGGCCCATCGCGTCTATTTGAGGCTGGGGGTAGACGCCGGGGAGACAGACGCCGTCGGCATCGATGAGTCGGTAGCCATCGAACCCCTGGACGACGGCGACGGGTTGGCGGTAGTTCGCGCTGACCAGGACCTGGCCGCCGGAGCGGCGAGCGACCTGGATGACGTCTTTAACCCAGGGGTCGTTGCGCAGGACCTCGGCGGTCTGGCGGAGGCTCTTGCCGTCCATCGGGTCGGCGGCGATGTGTTTGGCGGCGGTCTCGCGGACCTGCACCTGGATGTTCTCACTCATCCAGGCCGGGGCGTCGATCAGCTCGATCATGTCGGCGGTGATGGGGGCGTCCTGGCGCTGCTTGGCGTAGTCCAGCAGATAGCGTTCGGAGTATCGCCAGCCGATGACCAGACCCACCGCGAGCGCGAAGACGCCGAGCATCTTTAGGCCCGCCAGGGTGCGTTTGGGATCCCAGGGCTTGGGCTCCTCCAGGCTCGCGCGACGGCGCGGCTTTGTCTTCTTCTTACTGCTTAAAAACCATCCCATAAACGTACAGCACTCCCGATATCAGGTGACGCTGTGAAGGGTATCGGCTATCGCCGTGGACGCTCGCCAAAATGGGTTTTGGCGCCGGGAAGCGGTTTTTTTCTGCGGAGGCGGGGCCGGGCACGGGCCTTCAATATAGAGGGCGATGCCGGGTGTCGCGTGTTATGCGAGGGGTGCTGTCGCGGAGGGCCGCTAGCTTTTTGGGGGGCTGTTCTTGATTGTGCGGTAGCCGAAGACGAGTGTGAGTGAGCCGAAGAGAAACAGCATGATGTAGGAGGCGGTGGCGAAACCTTCGCCGCGGGCGTTGTCGGGGATGTCCGTAAAAAGCAGATTGCGGACCGGCAGCGCGATCAACAGCGACAGGCAGATCAGGCATAACACGGCATTGAGAATCCTCTTGTTCATGTTATGACCCGGCCTTGTTAAAATGGGATGTGAAATCGGTTTGTCAGGTTAATCGGGGTGACATGATTCGAACATGCGACCTCTTCGTCCCGAACGAAGCACTCTACCAAGCTGAGCTACACCCCGAATGGTGTATGCCGATCGGCGGATAGATGGGCGGATCAGCAGATATCAGATTATCAGATGGCGTAGGGCGGAACAATCGCTTTACGGTGTGATGCACGCAAAAAGTAGCTTAGGGTTTTGTGGGTGGCGTAAAAAAAGAGCCCACACGTGGCGCGTTGTGGGCTCTGGGAGAATCGGTCTGCCCGAGGGGCACCGATTGCAGGCTGGATTCGACACTCACCCCGCCCCGGAATGGCCCCGGCCCCCGGAATGCTCCCCGGGTTTTCTTTAGCCCGTGTGATGCGTTTGCATCGGTGGCGTGCTACTTGCTGCCGGTCAGTTCGTCGAACGCTTGCTGGTATTTCTTGAGCGTTTTGGTGACGACTTCGTTGGGCAGTTCCGGGCCGGGAGGCATTTTATCCCATCGGCCGGCGTCTACCAACTCTTGAAGGTAATTGCGGACAATTTGTTTGTCGAAGCTGGGCTGGTCTCGGCCGGGCTTGTATTGGTCGGCGGGCCAGAAGCGTGAACTGTCGGGGGTGAGCGCCTCGTCGATGAGGATCGGTTCGTCGCCGCCGTCGACGGGGATGCCGAACTCGAACTTGGTGTCGGCGAGGATGATGCCGCGCTGCTTGGCGTAGTCGTGCGCCATCTGATAGATCGCGAGCGACAGGGTTTTGAGCTTGTTCATCAGGGGTTCGCCGACGAGTTCGCAGGCCTTCTCGAAGCTGATGTTTTCGTCGTGGCCCTCGTCTTCCTTGGTCGACGGGGTGAAGATCGGCTCGGGGAGTTTGTCGCACTGGGTCAGGCCCGCGGGCAGCGGGAGGCTGCAGACGGTCTGTGACTTCTGGTATTCCTTCCAGCCGGAGCCTGCGAGGTAGCCGCGGACGACGCACTCGATGGGGACGACCTTGGCGCGTCGGCCGACCATGACCCGGCCCTTGAGTTGCTCGACCTGTTCGTCGGTCAGGCCGGCGACGTCGGCGGGGTCGGTGGAGATCAGGTGGTGTTCGAGCTGGTCCTTAAAGTGCTCGGCGATCATGTCGAACCAGAAGGTGCTGATCTTGGTGAGCATGACGCCCTTGCCGGGGATGCCGTTGCTCATGACGACGTCGAACGCGGAGACGCGGTCGGAGGCGATGATGAGCAGGGCGGGCTGGCCGGCCTTGGTTTCACACTGGTAGATATCGCGGACCTTGCCCTGGCGTCGGCCTTGCAGCGGCAGGTCGGTGGACATGACGGCTTCACTCATGGTCTGCATCCGAGGGGTCGCTCCTTGGTTGGGGTTATGCGGATGATAGCGGCAGGTGAAGATTGACGTAATTCGGCGTGAGAATCAAGGGCGTGGATAACCTGTCGGCAAAAGCGGGCGGCGTGACGGACGTAGGTTCATTGATTGGGGGCCGATGCACGGAACCGGGTGGGCGGCTATGGAAAGACACAGGCCGGGCGCAGCCGGGGAGGCTTGATGCACGGATTGAAGGCATCCGAGGCTGGTAAGCCAGCGGGGCCGGGGGCTCTCAATGGGCTAAACGGCCTGGCTGTCGGGTATTTCAGGCCTTAATTATGGTAATCAGGCGGACCAGGTAAATACATGTTGACACAGCTAATGTCCTAACATATAGTTAGTCGATAGGCCCAGTAGGCCGGTCCCCGTCGGGGCGGGCCGTGATGGAGAGTGCCGATGGCTTTGTCTTTATTGCAGCAGGAAATCAAGCAGAAGAAACCGTTCGCGTCGCCGCAGATCGAGACGTACCTGAATCTGGCGCGGACCTCCGGGGTGCTCAACTGCGACATGGAGCGGTTCTTCAAGGGCTACGGGGTGTCGGCGGCGGGGTACAACGTGCTTCGTATCCTGCGCGGCGCCAGGCTGGAGGGGGAAGAGGCGCTTCCGACGCTGGAGGTCGCGCAGCGTCTGGTCAGCCCGGTGCCGGACGTGACGCGGCTGATCGATCGATTGGTGCGTGACGGGTTGGTGACGCGCGGGCGGGGCGACGAGGACCGGCGGGTGGTGTATGTCGCGATCACCGCCAAGGCGAAAACGCTTCTTCGGAAGATCGATAAGCCGTTGCTTGAGCATCACAACGCGAGCCTGGGGCACATGACGCGGGCGGAGTTGAAAGAGTTGACGCGGCTGCTGGAAAAGGCGCGGCTGCGTCCGTAGGGGCGTAGCCGATGCGTCGTGTCCGGGGGGAATACTTGCGGGCCAATACTTGTTCTAACAACTAACAGGAAGGAATACAACATGAAACTGATCAGCGACAACGCACAGCGGTGGATGACGGACGCGGGGCTATTGGGTATCCGTGTGATGCTGGGGGCGGTGTTCATGTTCCACGGGGCGCAGAAGCTGTTCGGGGCGTTCGGCGGGCCGGGGATCGAAGGCTTTGCCGGGTTCCTCGGTTCGCAGGGCGTGCCGTTTCCGATGCTCAACGCGTACATGGCTGGCGGTGCCGAGTTTTTCGGCGGGCTTCTTCTTTTGGTCGGGGTGTTGGCGCGACTGGTGAGTATCCCGGTGGCGTTCACGATGTTTGTCGCGGCGTTTATGGTGCACCGGCACGCGTTCAGCTCGCAGCACGGCGGGCTGGAGTACCCGCTGACGCTGGCGGTGGTGACCGCGGGGATCGGGCTGATCGGCCCGGGCCGGCTGACGCTTGTTAACGCGATCAAGGCGGCCCGCACAAAACAGCCGGACACGGTGGCCGCATAACGTAATAACTCGGGTCTTCTACACAAGGAGCATGATCATGGCCACGCAAAAACACAGCCGCATCACCGTCCGCCCGGGTGACGCCCGTGGGCTTACGCAGCTGGGCTGGCTGCATAGCCGGCATTCGTTTTCGTTCGGCCGGTACCACGACCCGCAGAACGTCGGCTACCGGAGCCTGCGTGTGATCAACGACGACGTGATTTCGCCGGGTGCGGGCTTCGGCGAGCACGGGCATGACAACATGGAGATTTTGACGTGGATGATCAACGGGGCGTTGCGTCACGGGGACAGCCTCGAAAACAGTCGGCGGCTGGAGCCCGGCGAGTTGCAGGCGATGTCCGCGGGTTCGGGTATCCGGCACAGCGAGTACAACGACTCGAAGGCGGAGCCCGCACGGCTGTTACAGATATGGATCGAGCCGGCGGAGCGCGGTATCGAGCCTGGATACGATCAGCGCCGGTTCGATGCGGAAGGCCGGAGAAACCGCTGGCAGACGCTGGCGTCCGGTGACGGTGAGGACGGGGCGTTGCCGATCCATCAGGACGCGGCGATGCGTGTGGCTGACCTGGATGCGGGCGCCTTGGTTAATATCGACGTCGAGTCCGGCCGGTATGCGTATGTGCATGTGGCGACCGGCTCGGTCGAGGTGGAGGGGCAGACGCTAGCCGCGGGTGATGCGTTCACGGCCGAAGTGGAGGCGACGCTTTCGGTCAAGGCTTTGGACGGAGCGCAGGTGATTTGGTTTGACTTGAGTTAACGTCAGCCTGTTGATTGCGCTCAGCGGACTATCGTGGGGCAGCGCGACGGTCGATGGGGGGACGTCAGGTGCCTGCGAGCACCCGCTGAATGTTTTGGTGTGGTGCCTAGAACTGCCGGAGGAATCGCACGTCGTTTTCAAAGAGCCAGCGGATGTCGCGGATCTCGTATTTGCGCATGGCGAGGCGTTCGATGCCCAAGCCGAAGGCGAAGCCGGTCCATTCCTCGGGGTCGTAGCCGACGGCCTCGAAGACGGCGGGGTCGACCATGCCGCAGCCGCCGACCTCCATCCACTCTTCGCCCTTGCCCAGGTCCATCTTCACATAGAGCTCGGCGGAGGGCTCGGTGAAAGGGAAGTAGCTGGGGACGAGCTTCACGTCGGCGTCTTTGCCCCAGTAGGCGTGGGCGAACTGGATGAGGGTGGTCTTCAGGTCGACCATGCTGACGTTGCGGTCGACGTAGAGGCCCTCGATCTGGTGGAACATGGAGTAGTGAGTGGCGTCGTGTTCGTCGGGGCGGTAGACCCGGCCGGTCGAGACGATGCGGATCGGGGGCTTGGTCTGTTCCATCACGCGGATCTGGACGGTCGACGTCTGCGAACGCATGAGCAGCGGGTTGTCGCCGTCGGGATCGGTGAGGTAGAAGTTGTCCAGCGGGTCGCGTGCGGGGTGTTGTTGGGGGATGTTCAGCGCGACGAAGTTGTGGTGTTCGTCCTCGACTTCCGGGCCGGTGACGGCGTCGAAACCCATCCGGCCGAATACTTCGATGAGTTCGTCGACGGTCTGGGTGATGATGTGCTGTCGGCCGAGGCGTGGGGGCGCGCCGGGCTCGGTGACGTCCAGGAGGGGCTTGCGGCTTGAGGCTTGAGCCTTGGGGTCTGCGCCGAGCGAGTCTTTCTTTTGCTCGAAGTCTGCCTGGAGGGATTGGCGCAGGGCGTTGGCGCGTTGGCCGAACTCCTTCTTCTGGTCTTTGGGGACTTCCTTGAGCAGGGCCATGAGTGACTTGAGTGCGCCCTTGGAGCCCAGGTACTTGATGCGGAAGGCTTCGAGCTGCTCGGCGTTGGTGACGGCGGCGAGGTCGGCGGCGGCTTCGGACTGAAGTTGGTCGATTCGTTGGGGCATAAGAGCGGTAAGGATACACGATCCCACGGCTCATTACGGAATCGCGGGGCGTGTCGGCAGGATCAGCAAGGTCGGCCTGGATTCCGATCTGTGCCGCTGGTCCCCGTGGGTGTTGATCTGAGGCAACATCCGGCCCAGGTTGGGTTATTCGGACCCGGCCAGAGATTCTTGTAAGTCATTGTTTATACATTGGATAGGTTGAAATTGTTGTTTCGGCATCGGGGTTGAAGCTCTCTGGCATGACCGTGAGGTGTGCAGGAGTTTTCATGCCGCGAGTAGTTTTTCAATCCGAGTTGACCCCCGACCACGACGCCCGCCTGGTGCGCGGGGGGGTGTGGTTTTTGGCGTTGGTGTTGTGCCTGGCTTATGTGCTGCGGAACGACGCGGCCGAGCCTGTCTCGGCGGTTGTCGCCACGGTGCCCGAGGGGCGGGCGGCCGAGCCGGTTGCGGCGGATGCAGACACTTCGCCGGTGGTGTCGGTGATCACGCTGGCCCAGGTCGAGCACGCTGCTGAAGAAGAAGCAAAAGCTGCGAAGGCGGCGGAGTTTCTCAAGCAGGCGGTGGCGTTTATCGAGCCTTACGAGGGGCGGTGCTACCGTGCGTATCGTGACTCGCGCGGGCACCTGACCGTGGGTGTGGGTTTTAATCTTGACCGGGCGGGGGCGGCGGATGATATCCAGAGGCTGCTGCCGGACGTGAATTACCGTGCGTTGCGTCGGGGTGAGGTATCGCTCACCGATGCGCAGATTAACACACTGCTTGAACACGATGCGCAGCGGGCGATTGACACCGCCAGGCGACAGGTTGGCAGCTTCGATGCGCTCCCGCGGGACGCGCAGATGATCCTGGTCGACATGACGTTTAATACCGGGTCGCTGCACAAGTGGCGCAAGCTGCGTGCGGCGTTGGGGCGGAAGGACTACGCTTCGGCGGCGGACGCGATGCACCGTTCGCTGTGGCGTAAGCAGACCGGCCAACGTGCCCGGCAGCACATCCAGACGATGCAGGCCATCTCCAACGGGTGACCGCGCAAGACAGCAGGCACCCGGTTATTCACAAGGTGCCTGCGATCAGTTGTTACAAAACTACTATTTTACAAGGGTATTATCCCCGGTTTCGTCGTGTCACGCCTGCGCCCAGGAAGGCCGCGATCAGAGCGGCGGTGGCGGGTTCGGGGACAGCGGCGGTGGTGGGGGGGGTGCCTGCGTTCCAGTTGCCCAGGACGACGTTGAGGTCGTCGATGCCGACGTAGTTGTCCCCGGAGAGTTCGCCGTGAGCCTTGTCGTTGGGGGTGACGAATACATTCCAGTTGGCGAGGACCAGGTTCAGGTCCGCGATGCCGACGAAGCCGTCGCCGGTGGGATCGCCCGGGAGATCAACGACGCCGGTGTAGTAGACCAGGTCGCTGGTGAATAGGCTGCCGAAGGGTTGTGTCGCGAAGGTAAAGGTCAGGTCATCCAGTAGGAATAATTCCTGTTCGCCGGAATACATGAAGCCCGGATCGCCGAGGAGCGTGCCGTCGGGCAGTTCCAGGCCGAAGACGGTTTGGATGAAATAGTCAT
Organism: uncultured bacterium; assembly: GCA_965368605.1. Lineage (GTDB taxonomy): Bacteria > Planctomycetota > Phycisphaerae > Phycisphaerales > Phycisphaeraceae > JAJRRS01. Next base: position 7,538 of record CBDUNP010000068.1, read on the forward strand.
TACCGCTGGCGACGACGCCCGTTGCGTTGAACGTGTTGAAGATGCCTTCATAGCTTTCGATGGTGACGTCGTAGATGCTGGAAGGTCCGCCGTAAGCGGAGCCGGTCTCGATCCAGACGCTGCCGTCCAGGGAGTTGTAGACCAGCGACGGGATGCCGTCGGTCAGCGAGCCACCACCGGAGATGATGGCGAAGGAGGGGGAAGCACAGAGCAGCAGGGCCGCCGCGCTGGTGGCCAGCTTGATACCGGAAGTCTTAAGCATTGGGTTCCTCGCTTTCGCGGATGAAGGGGTTAAGAGCGGTTCGCCGTCGGGTGAACCAGCCCGCATTATATTGAGAATAGTTTATCGGAACAACAGGTATGTGCTTTAGGATTGTGTTAATGCCGCCGGGTAGACGGGATACCGATTGACGTGATGCGATGCCTGGTGGGGGGCGTTGCCGTATACGCTTAGCAGCACGTTGGTTGTGGCGCAGTGTGCGGCGTTCTTCTGCTGAGCGGGGTTTGAGGGAGGCGACAATCCCAGGGATTTATTTGCCAACGACCGAGGTTAGCTGCCCTTGATGAAGTCGTTCCAAAACACGCGGGCCAGCACGAGCACGCCGACCGTCAGGCCGACGATCGTGAGGATCAGGCCCAGGGTTGGGTAGCCCCAGAGCTTGTGCGGCGCGTCTCGGCCCATCAGGAATGCGCCGCCCAGGATCATCGCCGCGACGACCAGGCCGATCGTGACCCGGTTGGCGATCTTCTCGATGACCTCGATCAGCCGGTCTTCGTCGAGCATATCGACCTTCACCCGGAACGCGTTGTCCGCGATGATGTCCAACGCCTTGCTGATGCGTGTGGGCAGGGCGTTCATGAACTGCTTGGTCTGCAACGCGGTGATCATCGCCTGCCCGAAGCTGACGCTGCCGACGAGTTTCTTTTTCAGTAGCGACGAGACGTGTGTGCGCATCGCCTCGTGTGTGTTGAACTCCGGCGCTAACAGCTTGCCGGACTCATCCAGGTGGGACAACGTCTTGCCCAGCAGCATGACCTCGGGGGCGACACGCAGCCCGGCCTCCGCCGCCAGTTGAGTCAGGCGCAGGACCATCCGGCCAAGTTGCATCTTGCCGATGTTCTGGCCGTAATCCTGCGTGATGGCTTCGCGGACGTTGCTGCGGTATTCCGAGGCATCGAACGACTCGGTGCGGTCGCCCAGTTCCTCGCAGGCTTCTGCCGCGTCGGTGGTGCGTCCTTCGCTGAGTGCGACCAAGAGCCGCAGGATGCCTTCCTGCATCCCCACCGAGACCCGGCCGACCATGCCCAGGTCGATCAGGGCGAGTCGGCCGTCGTCTGTGAGCATCAGGTTCCCGGGGTGCGGGTCCGCGTGGAACACGCCGTCTTGGATGATCTGTTGCAGGTAGGCTTTGAGAAAGTCGTCGGCTAAGGCGTGGGCTTTCGTTTCCGCCAGCGGCGTGGTCTGGGCGTTAGCGAGCGTCTTTCCATTGATCCGCTGCATCGTCAGCACTTTGGGCGTGGTCAGGTCGTCATAAGCCAGGGGGACGACGAGCGTATCGAAGTCCGCCAGGTTTCGCCGGAGCATTTGCAGGTTGTCCGCCTCGTTGGTGTAGTCCAACTCGTTGTGTAACGCGCGCTCGAACTGGCGGAGGATTGATCGGAACCGGTATCGCTGGCCGATCTCGGTGTGCTCATCCATCAGCTTGGCGATCTGCTCCATCGCACGGATGTCTAGATCGATCGTTTCCTTAGCGCCGGGCCTTTGGACCTTGACCACGACCGCGGTCCCGTCGTGCAGTTCGGCGGTGTGGACCTGCCCGATCGAGGCCGCCGCTAACGGCTCGGGGTTGAACGACGCGTAGGCCTGGTCGATCGGACGCCCGAGCTCGTCTTCAACGATCTGCTTGATCGTCTCAAACTCGATCGGCTCGACGTTGTCGTGGAGCCGGCTCAGGGCTACGAGGTAGGCCTCCGGCATCAGGTCCGCACGCCCGGCCAGGAGCTGACCAAGCTTCACAAACGTTGGGCCAAGCTCTTCCAGGTCTTCACTTAGGGCTTCGGCGCCCTCACGCTGATCTTCTTCGTCTTCCGGCTTAAGCACGGAATCCAGCCCGGTGGCGTTTAGTAGCTCGCGACCGCCGTGACGCATCAGCAACAGCGCGATGTCCCGGTACCGCGCGAGATAGCGTGTGTCTAATTTTGAGAACATGCCGGTATTATAGCTGAGGAATGGGTTCAGGCTTTAATTGGCAGAATTAGCGAGGCCCCGTTTACATCACCCGGAAGCCGATGTCGGTCCGGCTGAACGCGCCCTCGAAGTGGATCTTCTCGCAGGCGGCGTTGGCTTTGGCCTGGGCGTCTTTGAGGTTGTCGCCCATCGCGCAGACGCTGAGGACTCGGCCGCCGGCGGTGAGGACGGCCCCGTCTTTGCCGAGGGTGGTCCCGGCGTGGAAGACCTTGACATCCGGGTCCTCCTCGGCGTCTTCGATCCCGGTGATGGGTTTGCCCTTCGCGTAGCTGCCGGGGTAGCCGCCGCTTGCCAGGACGACGCAGCAGCAGCAGCGCGAATCCCAACTGAGGTTGACGTCGTCGAGGGTGCCCTCGCAGGTGGCGATCATGATGTCGATAAGGTCGCCCTTGAGGCGCATCATCAGGGGCTGGCATTCCGGGTCGCCGAAGCGCGTGTTGAACTCGAGGACTTTTGGCCCGCCTGCGGTGAGCATGAGCCCGGCGTAGAGGACGCCCTTGAACTCCGTGCCGTCGCGGCGCATCGCGTCGACGATGGGGACGAGGACCTCGCTCTGGATGGTGCTCATCAGCGCGTCATCGACTAGGGGAGTCGGGCAGTAGGCACCCATGCCGCCGGTGTTCGGGCCGGTGTCGCCCTCGCCGACCTGTTTGTGGTCCTGGGTGGGGTCGAGGACGAAGATGTTTCGGCCGTCGACCAGCGCGAGGATGGAGACTTCCTGCCCGACGAGGCGTTCCTCGACGATGACGGTGCGCCCGGCTTCGCCGAACTCCAGGTCGACCATGCACTGCTTGAGCGCGGTGGCGGCGTCTTCGCTGTTGTCGCAGACGATGACGCCCTTGCCCTTGGCGAGCCCCGCGGCCTTGACGACGACGGGGGTCTCGCGGTTTTCGACGTAGTTCACGGCGGCGTCGTAGTCGGTGAAGGTCTTGGCGTCGGCGGTGGGGACGCTGGTGGCGCGCATGAGCTGTTTGCTGAAGGCTTTGTCGGCCTCGAGGCGTGCGCCGGCCTGGACCGGGCCGAAGACGTGGCGGTCCGGCTTCGCCAGGCGGTCGGCGAGGCCGCCGCACAGCGGGTCTTCCGGGCCGATGACGATCAGGGAGACGTCGTTCTTCCGGCAGAAGTAGTCGATGGCGTCGGCGTTCTTGGTGTTGACCGGGTCGAACGGCAGATCGGTGAGGTTCGTGCCCAGCGCAGCGGTGCCGCCGTTGCCCGGGGCGAAGTAGAGCTTGCCGCAGCGTTTGGATTGCTTGAGCTTGAAGCCCAGCGCGTGTTCACGTCCGCCGGAGCCGAGAATCAGTGCGTTGACCTTGGTTTTGTTTGCCATAGGGCGGACAGGGTAGCGGGGATGGTCGGTGGGGTCTAGGGTGCGGGGCTTGGGC
>CBDUNP010000069.1:0-10892 GCA_965368605.1 uncultured bacterium
AACTGCACGCCGAGCTTGACCATCGGCCCAAGCGCCCGGCGGTCGTCGATCAGCCCCAACACATGCAGGATGCAGACCGCGGTCAGCACGCCCCCGCCCATCGACGTGCTGCGGCGCAGGCCCACGAGGTGCTCGGCGAACGCGGGCAGACGCCCGCTCCACCAGCTCTCGGGGATCAGCCAGACCCCCAGCAGCCCCGCCGTCATCGGCAACGCCAGCCCGGCAAAAATCGCCACCCCGCCGGTATTCGGGACCAGCCGCTTGTGCAGCTTGTGGCTCTCGAACCCAGACGGGTCCACCAATCCCAGCTTGCGGCTGGCGGTCAGCATCAGCCCCGCCATCGGGAAACTCACCACAAACGCCACCCCAATCATAATCAGACAAATCCAGATCATGCCCTATTGGATACGCCCGCGCGTCGTTAGGCAAACCCGGACTTAATTCCTCGTTACACTTCCTATATGAGTGCGTACAAAAACAAGCACGGCCGAAAGCCCGGGCGGGGCCTGCGCCCCTGGTTGCTGATCCCAAAAATCTTGTCTCTCTGCGCATTGCTTGGCGGGTTCCTTGCCGCGTCCGTGCTGCTGCACGCAAACCAGCCCACGACCCACGAGCAGTGGTCCGCACTGATCGGAACCGTCAGCACCGTGTTTCTGAGGCTGATCGTGCCCGCGGTGTTCTGTGTGGTGATCTTCGGCGTCCTGCTTTTCTTCCAACACCCCAAAGTTTTCATGAAGCTCCGCTGGTTCCAGGTCAAGGTGGTGCTGCTGATCCTGCTGCTGCCGCCGCTGCACCTGACCGGCCGAGGCCTGATCCACAAGGCCCGGCAGGCGCTGGCGGAAGGCAACCTGGAGCGTGTTGCTGACTTGATGTCCAACTTCACGATCACCGCCGACCTGGCCGCGCTGGCCCTGGTCATCGTGATCGTGATCGGCCGGCTCAAGCCCCGGCTGGGCCAGAAGCCAAAGACCCTGGCCGAACAACGCGACAAGGCCCATCTGTAGCGATCCCAGAGCAGCCTGCCCCCCAATTTGCAGTCAATGCCCCGTATTTCTCTGGATAAACCCCGTATTTTCAATTATTATGGAATACTGACGGGCGGCGATCCTGCCGCACTACTACTTACTACAAGGTCTTTCCACCATGCCAAGACGTGCTTTTATTTCACTGGCTTGTCTGATCGTTTCACTGTTGGCCAGCGTCCCACAAGACACCCAGGCCGCCGCCACAGGCGATTTCGCGGACTTCCGGGCCCTTTGGGTCAGTCGATTCGAATACCGCAGCCTGGGCCCGTCCGGCGTCCAGCAGATCGTCGATGACGCCGCCAGCATGGGGATTACCGACCTGATCTTCCAGGTACGCGGTCAGGGGGATGCCTATTACAACAGCGCCTTCGAGCCACGCGCTCAGGCCCTCTCCGGCTCGTGGGACCCACTGCAAACAGCCATCGACGCCGCCCACGCCCAGGACATCAAGCTCCACGCGTGGATCAACACCATGCCCCTATGGAACGGCACCACGGCACCCAGCACGTCCACCACGATCCCCCATCCCTGGTATCACACTAACCCCAGCTACCGCGTGGAAGACCTCAACGGCAACCTCCAGCCCCTGCAATCCGGCTACGTCATCGCCAACCCGATCAATCCCGAATGGCAGCAGCACGTGAACAACGTCGCCGACGACATCGTCAGCAACTACAACGTCGACGGGCTGCACCTTGACTACATCCGCTATATCGGCAGCATCGCTCACGAGTCGCTGCCGCACGACGCACAATCCCACGCGATGTTCCTGGCAGAGACCGGCCTGGACGCCGCCAACCCCAGCAATGTCGGCGCTTATCAACAATACATCCGCGACCGGATCACCGATCTGGTCGGCGACCTGCAGACCACGGTCAAGGCCGCAGACCCTAACGCTCAGCTCTCCGCCGCCGTCTGGCGCGACCCGGACATCGGCACCAACGACTACCTCCAGGAATACCGCACCTGGCTGGAGAACGACCTGCTGGACATCGCCATGCCGATGATCTATCTGAGCAACTCCAACAACCACCTGCTCCAGCCCAACATCAACAACACGATGAGCATCCCAACCAACACGCTCATCGCCCCGGGCCTGGGGCCCTACCTCCACGACGACGCGGACCTGATCGTCCAGCAGCTGCAGACCCTGTACGCCGCAGGTGCAAACGGTTCGACCATGTTCTCCTACAACACACTCTTTAACGACGGCCAACTCGGCATCGATAAACGCACCAACATCCAGAACTTCATCGACTCGACCATCGTCATCGACCCGCCACCCGGAGGCGACATCGTGCTCGTGGACGATTTCGAAACCGATGAGGGACACTTCTACGCCGACCCGGACTACTCCGGGAGCAACCGGGGCATCTTCAGCACCACCGCCGAGCGCGACACCACGCAGGCCCATACCGGCACCGCCTCGGAACGCATCGACGTCGACGGCGAAACCGATGCCGACGGCTGGTCACTGCGATTCCTCTCAGGGGTCGGTGATCCCGCGAACAACCTCTCGATCGCCGCCGACGGGTGGATCGGTTTTTGGATGATGACCACAACGCCGGGCCTGACCGTGCAGATCGGCCTGGATGACCCCGACTCCGCCGACCGCGGGCTCGCACAGGCCGTTATCGCCGACGGCGACTGGCACCTCTATCAATGGGATATGAGCAACGATTCTCAATGGGAAGCCTGGGCGTTCAGCGACGGCAACATCACCGGCCCGTCCCTCACCATCGACTCCATCTTCCTGCACGGCAGCGGCCTGGCCACCGTCTTCCTTGATGACGTCGCCTACAACAACGGCGGCTCGCTGCTGCCCGGGCTCGACGGCGACCTGAACGGTGACGGCTTCGTCGGCATCGACGACCTGAACCTCATCCTCAGCAGCTGGAACCAGACCGTCACACCCGGCTCGGACACTGACCCCACAGGCGACGGCTTCGTAGGCATCGACGACCTGAACCTCATCCTCAGCAACTGGAACACGGGCACGCCGCCCACCGCACAGGCCAACATCCCCGAGCCTGCGACCGCGTTACTTTTAAGCGCAACCGGCCTGATTTGCCTCACACGCTACCGAGCCTAAACGCATTGCGACATCTCAAGTAACAAGCTCTTGTTACATATTGTTTCCTCGATGCCCGCATGAATCGTGGTAACGCTGTTAACTGGTCTTTAATTAAAAACGACCTTGTTTTATCGTGTTATACACATCTGACCGGGGTATAGTCGAGCTACACGATTTGAAAATGATTGTCTGTGTTGATTCACAATGAGTTGCACACATGAATCACTCCGCCAAACACTTGAACCTGTGTTGGTTACTCAAACACTTGGGAGGATAGAACCATGTCACACGACAAACTCACTCTTGCAGTCCTGCTGTCAGCGTCGCTTCTGGCGGCTCCCGCATCCGCCAATATCCTCTTGAATCCCGACTTTGAGATCGGCTCCGGCACAGACGCCGACGACTGGCTGCAAGTCGTCGGCGTAGCGGGCACCACCCAACGCGTCGGCACGATGCCTCAGAGCGGCGCATCGCACATCTACATGCAGTTCGATCACTTCGTGAATCCCGCCGCCCCCACCCCCTATGCCGTCGAACAGAACCCCGGCGTCGGCACGATCGACGACACGCTGAACTACGACCTGTCGTTCTATGGCAAGGTCGATTCCACCGACTTCACCGGCGTCGACATCTTCTACCAGATCCTTTGGCTGGATCAGGACGCGAGCCACGGCGGCGGCGTCAAGGGTGAGACGCTGACTCAGCTGATACCTGCAGGCATCAACACAAGCTATCAACAGTTTGGCATCAATAACATGGATGCCCCCGACGGGACCGACTCTTATCTGCTGCGTTTCCAGCTCTCCCCCGGCGCGGTCGCAGATATCGCCAACGGCCTGTACATCGATAACGTCTCCCTGGCGATCGTGGGCGGGAACCCGCTGACCGGCGATTTGGACAGTGACGGCTTCGTCGGCATCAATGACTTAAACATTGTTCTAGGCGCGTGGAATCAAAACGTCCCGCCGGCAAACCCCTTGGCGGACCCCTCCGGTGACGGCTTCGTCGGGATTGACGACCTGAACACCGTGCTTGGCAACTGGAACGCGGGCACACCACCAACCGTAGGCAACGTCCCCGAGCCTACGACGCTGGCATTCCTCTCCGCCGCCGTCATCACGGGCATGGCTAAGCGACGACGGCTATAAAACCAGAGCCGTTTTCATCCTGACTTGCAGCACCATTCTGCGCCACCCCGCGCCAACGGGGGCCGGTAGAAAGCCAGACGGGATTCCCGCCTGGGTTCCTTATGCGCGGCGTGCAAACCCGATACGCCCCACACATCCAGGCCGGGCGATCGTTATCGACCGCCTGCCTGCAAAACGAAAAGACCCAAGCGGCCGTCGCGGCCAAGCGATCTGGTTTTTATGGGGCGGATCTCACTGCTGATTATGAGGCCCGGCGTTATAGCCGAATAGCGCCCTAATGGAAGCAGACGTCCGGCGTCGCTTAGTTCTGACAACGCCTGGAAAAGGAGAGGTCGCATGAAATCTTTAGGTTGGAGTGTACTGTGTCTGGGGTTAATCGCATCACAGACCCATGCGGCGGAGTTCCTGATCAGTGAACGCAACGCGTCGAGCTTCCACCTATGGGACACCGACACACAGACGTCAACGCTGTTTCACACCGAGCGAGGCAACGACGCCGACGTCAACTTCAATGAAGGCCTGACCCAGGGGTGGCTCGTCGATCACTTTGACGATCAGATCAACGCTTTCACGCCCGGCTCGGGCTCCGGCGTGGACGTCACCTACAACACGCCTTACGCCTACCCCAAGCACGTCACCGTGTTTGATGGCAGCGTCTTCGTGATGAGCCGAAACGACGGCGACATCATTCGCTACGACACAGACAACAACGTGCTGGACACGTATGACGGCTCACCGCAGGGGCAGGGGATGGCCACCGACGGCACCCTCCTCTACGCGAGCTATTGGGACGGCACCTCGTCGTTTATTGCCTTCGACAACACCCTGACCCCGGTCAATACCTTCGCCAACCCGACCGGCCTGGGGAACAACATCAACATCGTGGACTTCGTCTACGACGCCGGCGCCGGCACGTTTTACGGCCTGGCGACCAACTTCGAGCAGGGCACCGTCACCAGTTCGAACACCATCGTCGAGTTCACGTTAGGCGGATCGGTGTTGAATACCTACACGCTGGCGTTTCAAGCCGACGGCATCGGTCAATACAATATTCCGGAACCCGGGGCGGCAGCCCTGCTGCTGACAGGCGCGGTCGCCTGGCTTCGGCGTCCCAGCGCCCGGTGAACCTAACCTGACCGAGGGCCGGTTAAACAATAGCCGATCACTAAAGCAGTTTGCTTGATGACATGCTGTGCCGTTCTCCGTCACCCCCGCGCAGACGGATAAGACGGCAAGTCATGTCGCATGACACTCGGCAACCTTCAACGTCGACGATTGATCAACACAACACCCAGCCCCAACAGCGATACGCTGGCGGGTTCGGGGACGTTGCTGCTCGGCGCGGTGCCGGCATTCCAATTGCCTAATACCGTCGTGAGATCGTCGATGCCGACATACCCATCGCCCGAGGGGTCTGCCAGCGGGTCGCCCGGTGGGACGCTCTGATTCCAGTTGGCCAGGATGATGTTCAGGTCGTTGATCCCGACGAACCCGTCGCCATCCAGGTCGCCGACAAGGTCGGGCTGATAGGTCACGGCCCAGATAAGGTTCGTCGCGGCGGACAGCCCCTCCGGGTTCTGGCGGACATGCGGCGCGTTAGCGGCGATCCCGCCGTAGATCCAGCCCAGCAGATCGCCGGGGGAAAGCAGGTCCTGCTTGATGACGCCGTTGTCATACGTCTCGATCCCGTCGGCCAGGAAGAACTCGGCATTGGACCCGAAACGGATCGGGTTCCCTTCCCCGTCCAGGACTTCCGGGAACTCACCCATGTAGTGCTGGCTGTACGCGCCGGTCTCGTCGATCTGCACCGCAGAAATCTGCCGGGTGTTGGGCAGGCCGTTGTCGGTGATGAGTGTGTCGCCCACTTCGTCGTACTCGGCAAAGGTGATCCCGCCGAAAAGCATCTCGATCATATCCCCGCCGGCCTCGGAGAAGAGCCCGAGCTTGGCGGAGTGGTAGCCGTTCATCGCCTGCTTGAAGGTCGCTGCGTCGTTAGGATCGTCCATCGTCGGCTCGCCGATCGCGCCGATCTCCACCGGCACGGTCCAGGCACCAAAGCTTGGGGTAAACACACCCGACAGCGCGACGATGCTTTCCTCAACACCCCCACCGCCGTCCGGGCTGATCACGGGGAAGACGTTCAGGTCGCGCCGGCGGTACTCCGGCAGCGGAGTCGTCGCGGTGGCGGAAGCCACGCTGAGGTTGGTCCCGTCATCGACGATCGTGAACCGCCGGACCTGGTTGGTGTAGGCCCCGTTGCTTCCCGGCGTATACACGCCGTCAAAATCCTGTCCGAAGACAAGCTGCATCTGCCCGCCCAGTTCGTACATCGCGCCACCGGTGACTTTGAACATCGGGTCGCTGATCTGCCGGACGTGGTCCTTGGCGGTCCCCGTCCCGTTCATCACCCAGTCCGCCAGCCCCGGCAGGTCGACCGCGGAGAGGACATCAAACGTCTCAAAATCAAACAGCGAACCGACATCACTGACGCCGTAGCCGCCGGTCATGTAGAGCGTGTCGCCGACCTGCTCGAACTGGTTGTTGGTCGTGCTCAGTGAAGCCACCTCGACGGTGGTGAACCCGCCGCCCGCGCCCTCGATCGACCGGCTCCAGGTCTGCTTGCTGACCGGGTCGATGACCCAGACCTCCCGGTTCGCCGAGGCCTCGGGGAAGTTCAGCACGCCAATGTTCTCAAACCCGTGCATCCCGTTGGTCCGCCCGCCGATGATGACCCACTTGCCATCGACCTCCCCAGCCGCGAACGAGTGCAGCGTCGGCACGGGCGTCTGCCCCATGTCGTAGGCCTGCAGTTGAATATCAAACCCCAGCCCGCCGTTGATCACCGGCGTGACCGTCGGTGTCTGGTTCGCCGCGTGCGTGACCGAACCGAAAAAAAGCCCGGCACACACCGCGCCGACGGCGACAACAGCTTTATGATTGATCCACATCCACCTGCTCCTCGCATAAGAAAAAGCCAGCCCGTCTGAACTTATGTCTTCCCGTCAAACATGACCGAAAAGACGACGAGCCCCAGACGCCTGGCCTGGAGCCTTCCCGCCTCCGGTGCACGACACCCCCGATGGATACCGGGCCGAATAACCGATCCAGTTGCACCGCCCTATTCTACCAAAGCCCCCACGAACAAACTCAATGCCGACGACGAAGGACCGCAGCCAACCCTAAACCGGTCAGAGCGAGCGTAGTAGGCTCAGGGATGTTCGCCTCGGCGGTCGGCGGGACGCCGGCGTTCCAGTTGCCCAGCACCTCATTAAGGTCGTCGATCCCGACAAACCCGTCGCCGCTGGGGTCCGCCAGGGGGTTGCCGGGAGGCACATTCTGGTTCCAGTTGGCCAGGACAATATTCAGGTCGTTGATCCCCACGAAACCGTCGCCGTCCAGATCGCCGACAAGGACCGCCTCCAGCGAAACGCCGTCGATGTGGATCGCGCCGTTGTTGTTATTGAGTTGGCGGAACGAAAAACTGATGCGCGCCTCGACCGCGCCGGTCGGCACGGTGTCCTGGATCTGATGCGCAAGCCAGGCGTCCTCAGCCGTCGTGCCGTCAGCGATCAACAACTCGATCAGGCCAAGCGAATCGCCCGAACCCGAGACGCCCCCCTCAACGCTGAAATACTCCAAAATCATGAAGACCTCGTTGTCCTTGCCGAACAACGTGTCCTGGCTGCGGACAAACGCGCTGGCGTCGGCGGTGATATCCATGCCCTCTACGACAGAGATGCCCTGGAAGACGCCGGAGAAGTTTTCCTGGCCGTTGAACTCACCATAGATCTTCAGCGAGTGTGTGCCGTCGAGGACCGCCTGGGTCTGGGCCGCGACGTTCGAGCCGAAGAGGGTCCATTCATTCAGTGAACCTCCGTTGTCGTCGAAGCTGCCGTTCTCAAGCACGGCAGAGAGGGGTTCGACCGGACCGTTGGGGTTTTCGATCGAAAGGATCTGCCCGTTGACCAGCACCACATAGAGCTCACCGTTGGCGTCTTCACCGAAGCTCACCGGCGAACTCAGGCCCGCGCTGCCCGGTGCGATCAGCAGCTGCTCAAATTGTCCGGTCGCCAGGTCACCCGCGAAGAGCCGTTGAGCGGTGGCGACATCGCCGCCCTGGAAGTCGGCAAAGATGTACTTGCCCTGAAGCTCGGGGAGGTTGCTGCCACGGTAGACAAAACCGCCGGTGACCGACTTGCCGTCTTCGTGGTCGTACTCAAAGATTGGCGGGGTGATCCCGTTGGCGGTCGCGAAGGCGTCGCCCGCGTCGGGCGTCAGGTCGAACCCGTCGCTCTGATTAAGGATGAACGAGCCCTCCATCGAAGGCCAGCCGAAGTTGCCGCCGTTGGTCGAGACGTTGACCTCTTCGATATTAAAGTGCCCGACCTCGCCGACGATGACGGTCCCGGTGGACTGATCGACGCTGATGCGCCAGGGGTTGCGGTGGCCGTAGGAATAGATCTCACCGAGGGTGTTTGGGTCGGCGTCGGCGGCGAAGACGTTGCTGGCGACGATGCCGTAGTTCCCGTTGGCGCTGTTGTTGCCAAGCGGATCGATCTTCAACACCTTACCGAGTACGGAGCCGAGCTCCTGCGCGTTCTGCGCCTCGGGGTTGACGCCGCCGTTGAAGTTAAACAGCCCGTCGCCCGCGGTGATGTAAAGGTGCCCGTTGGCATCGAACGCCAGGTCGCCGAAGTTGTGTTCGTTGTCGGGCTCCTGCGCGACAAACAACTCGCGTCGGGTCACGTTCGAGCCGACCGTCAAGACGTCGGACCCGATCGACCCGCCATCCACGGTGTATTCAACGAGGACGGCTGCGTGTTCGTTGACGCTGCCGACCACGGGGGTGAAGTCGTAGTCCAACGGATTGGCCTTGGCGGCCTCGGTGACGAGTGTGTAGAACTTGCCGTAACCCGCCGCCGCGCTGTTGGCGAAGTCCGGGTGGAAGGCGACACTGGTCACGCCGTAGGCGAACGGCGAGATGCTCGTCTCCGCGGTGTTCGTGTTCAGGTAGACCCCACTGTTGGCTCCCGAGATGTTGCCGTCGGCATCCATGACCCGCATCAGCCCGCCCATCGTGCTGACGACCATCCGCCCGCTGCCATCCGGGATCGGCGCGACCTTCGTCGGGAGCATCTGATTGACGCCCAGCACGGTGTTATTGAAACCCGAGGCGTGCAGCTCCAGCTTGACCTCGGTTGTTCCAACCGGGATCGTCGGGAGCCAGTCCGTGGCGCCAAACGCGGTCCCCGCAGAGGCAAGAAGGGCTGTCAGAGTAAATAAGGCCTGTTTCATCACCACTCCAAGATTAGATGGCCCGGAACCTGTAACTTGTTACACGGAAACCACTGTTACATATCATGTTATGCGTATAGCATAACTGCTAATCATACCTCAGATCGATGATTAATCCAGTGTTTTTTCGGTTTTTCTGAACTGTTACAGCACGCTGACAATCGCCTCGCAAAGCGAGTCCATGTTCGCATCGGTCATGCCCGCGACGTTGATCCGCCCGGAGCCGACGATGTAGACCCCGTGCTTGTCGCGGAGCTGGGCGACCTGGTCCTTGTTCAGGCCGGAGTAGCTGAACATCCCGCGCTGCCGAGTGATAAACGTGAAGTCTCGATCGGCGCCCTTGTCCGCCAGCGTGTTGACAAACAGGCTGCGTGTCCCGTTGATCCGGTCGCGCATCTCCGCGAGTTCTCCGTGCCACTGTGCGGTCAGGGCCGGGTCGTTGAGGATGGTCATCACCACCGCCGCGCCGTGGGCCGGCGGGTTCGAGTAGTTCCGCCGGATGCAGGATTTGACCTGGCTCTGAACCGCAGCCGCGGCGTCAGGCGTCTTCGCCACAAACGTCAGGGAACCGACGCGCTCGTTGTACAAACCAAAGTTCTTCGAGAAGCTGCCGCAGACGATCAGCTCATCGACCTTGCCGACCAGCGTCCTTAGCCCCGCCGCGTCTTCCTCGATCCCGTCGGCGAACCCCTGGTACGCGAAATCCAGCAACGGCAGCAGCCCCTTTTGAGCACACAACTCAGCGATCTTCCCCCACTGCTCGTTGCTCAGGTCCACCCCCGTGGGGTTATGACAACACCCGTGCAGCAGCACGACGTCCCCCGCCGCAGCGTCCGCCAGGCCGGCGAGCATCGCGTCGAAATCCAGCGCGTTCGCCTTCGCATCGAAGTAGGGGTACCGCTTCATCGGCAGGCCGGCCGCCTCAAAGATCGCCGGGTGGTTAGGCCAGGTCTCGTCGCTGAGCCAGAGCGTCGCCCCAGGATGATTGCCCGCCAGGTAATCCGCCGCGACACGCAGCGCACCGGTCCCGCCGGGGCAGTGGCTGGTCGCCGCTCTTCCGCCGGTGACGATCGGGCTGTCCGCGCCGAAGAGCATCTTCTGCACACAGGCCCCGTACGCCGGGTCGCCGTCGATGGGTTTATAGCTCTTGGTCGCCTCGGTCTCGACCAGCCGACGCTCCGCCTCTTTGACGCAATCCAGCACGGGCGTCTTGCCCGAAGCATCTTTGTAGACCCCGACTCCGAGGTTGACCTTGTTGGGCCGATCGTCCTTGTTAAACGCTTCGTTCAGGCCAAGGATCGCGTCAGGGGCGGCGGGCTGGATCGTCTCGAACATCGTAAAGCTCTCTAT
>CBDUNP010000070.1:0-10883 GCA_965368605.1 uncultured bacterium
GGCGGGGTGCCGGCGTTCCAGTTGCCAAGCACGGTGTTCAGGTCGTCGATCCCGATGAACCCGTCGCCCGACGGGTCGCCCAGCAGCCAGACGCCGGCGGTCACGTTCTGGTTCCACGAGGCGAGCACGATGTTCAGGTCGTCAATGCCGACGAAGCCGTCGAAGTTCAGGTCGCCGATCAACTGCAGGCGTGCGGTCAGTGAGTCGGCGTCGTAGATCAGGCCCAGGGCGCGTGACCCGATGCTGTCCAGGGTGACGTTATCAAACACGCCGGTGAGCCCGTTGGCCGCGTGGATGATCTCGAAGGCGTCGCCTGAGCCGAACCGGTACGAGCCGGTCAGCTGCAGGTCCAGCGTGCCGCCGTCGAGGGTGACGGTGTCCATCGCATCAAGCCGGTCGTGTTCGGAAGCGAAGAACGTCCCGCCGATCTGCATCTCGAGTGTTGCGCCCGCGCGGTGGTGATAGGCCTGCACGCCCAGCTCGCCGATGGGGCTGCCGACCTGCACGATGCCGTAGTTCATCAGTCTGGCGGTCTGTGCGCCGGTGCCGGCAAGCGTGGATAACGGCTCGATGATGACCTCGCCCGTCGAGGTAGACTGCAAGGCATTGTCGTGGTCGAACTCGATTGAGCCGTCGATGGTGACGTCGCCGGCGTTGGTCAGCAAACCGCCGGGATTGATCAGCATATCGGATCGGATCGTAGAGTTTGAAGGCCCGACCGGTACGGTGATGGTGCCGTTGACGTTGAGTTGTGTCGCGTCGTAGGTCCCGCCGTCCAGTTGCATCGTCCCGTTAAGTGTGAGGCCGCCGGTGGGCATGATGAAGCTGTGCCCGCTGTCGATCTCGATCAACCCGTTGAATGCGAGCGGCGCACCGACGTTGCGCACCTCGACGGAGCCGGCCTGCAGAAGTATCTGCCCGTTGCCACCTGCGCCGTCGAGGTCGGGCGTCTGCGGGGTCCCGTCGAATAGGTCGAAGATGAGTGTGCCGTGGTCGGGCTTGATCGTGCCGTCGTTGATGAACGCCTCGGTGGCGACCGTGCCGTGGCCGGCGAGCAGGCTGCTGTGAGTGATGGTGCCACCGGTCCACTGCCCGCCCTTGAGCTCGACCTGCTGGACGTTGGCGGTGGTGAAGGCCCCCGGTGTGTTGAGTGTGCCGGTCGCGTCGAAGGTGCCAAGCGTGCCGGCGTTGTTGATGGTGCCCGTGATCGTCAGCGTGCCGGCGGCGGCTTCGAGGGAGGTCGCGTTGCCGAAGTCGATATCGACCGCGATCGTGCCGCTGCCCGCGACGAGGTTGCTGCCGGTGATTTTCAGCGTGCCGTTGCCCGCGATTGTCGCGCCGATCAGTTGCATCGCCGAGTTGGCGTCGTTGCCCAAGATGTGCAGCACGTCCTGGTTGTTTTCCAATAACAGGTTGCCGGTGGGGGTCAGCAGGATCGCGCCGTCGACCGCGACTTTGCCGTTGATGTCCAGTGTCCCGCCGTTGCTGATCGTGACCGTCGGGACCGACATCATGGTCAGCTCGATCGGGTTGGCGTTGTTCAGGTCGACGTTCCCGGTGATCAGCAGGCTGGCGCCGGAGAGGTCCCAGTTAAACGACCCGCCGGGATTGACAGCCATGTCGCCGGCGAAGGTGGTGGGGGTGCCGGTGAATCGCGTGCTGGCGGAGAGGGTGAACGGGCTATTCACCGTGACGAGGTTGTCGTTGGTTGGCCCGTCCAGGTCGAGCAACGCGACACCGAGCGTGGTGGGTTCATTGACCTCGACGTCGCCGTTGTGGATGACCGTGCCGCTGCCCGCGACGGCCCCGCCGCGGTAGTCGGAGGTGCCGGTGGCGTGGTTGATGGTGAGGACTTCCTCGAATCCCACGTTGGTCGCCGAGCCCGCGCGGAAAGTCACGGGAGCGTTGATCGCCGCGTCGCCGTTAATGATGATCGTTCCGTAATGGTCCAGCGGCGAGCCATTGACGGTGGCGGGCAGCCCGTCGGTCTCGTTCAGGTCGAGCTGGGCGTCGGGGCCGAGTATCCACGCGGAGCGGAGCAGGATCGGTCCGCCGCCGAGGTTGAGGATCGTGCCGGTGTTCACTTCGAGCGTCCCGCCGTTGACGGTGGTGCGTGCGTCGTACTGGTCGGCCGCGCCGCCGGGCTCTATCGCGGGGGCGTTGATGATGAATGACACGCCCGGGTCGATCGTGGTGATCGAGGTGGTGTCTTCGGTGTCGCCGTCCCAGTCGAAGACGCTGGTGTTGATCTGGAAATCGCCGGTGACGTCCAGGTCGCTGTTAGTCTTGACGGTCCCGTTGCCGAAGATCGATCCGTCGATGACCGGCCCGCCCTGGAGCTCGGTCCTGCGGCTGAGTGTCAGGACATCGCCCGTGTCGGGGACGTTGACCTGCGCCAGCGGTGTAATCGTAGCGGTGGTATCGATGACGCCTGCGCCGTCGACATTCAGTTCCCCCGTGACGATCAGCTTGGCCGACCCGTCTACCCGGCCGGGCGTACCACCGAACCCGGATGCGAGGTTCATGGTCCCCTCCATGGTCCATTCGCTGTTGTAGTTCACGTCGAGCGTGCCGCCGGCAACGTTGACCGTGCCGCGGAAGGTGTCGGTCCCGTCGGCGCTGAGATCGAACGTGTTGAGGGTAAGCGTCCCGGCGAAGATGGAGGTGACGGTGCTGTTATTGTCCCCGTCCCAGTCGTACATCTCGGGGGTGATGGTGGTGTCGCTGAGCACGGTGACGTCGCCGTTTTGTATGACCGTGCCGTTGCCCAGGACCACGCCGCCGCTAAGGGAGGTTGTGCCGTTGATCACGAGCGTGTCGTCGCTGTTGAATGCCCGCAGCCAGCCGACATCGGTCAAGAGGACCGGGGCGTTGATGTGCCCGAGTTTGTCCACGTCGATCGTGCCGACGTTCGCCACGGTTACCCGGCCGGGCCCGTTGAGCGTCGCGGGTGTGGTGGGCGTGCCGTTGAGGTAAACAAAGCCCGCGTTGTCGTCGCCGTCCTCGTCGAGCGTCCAGTCTTCGTTGAACGTGATGGACCGCCCGGCCCCGACATGGATATCGCCATCAAAAGGGAAACTCACCGGCCCGTCGATCACGATGCTGCCCTGTGTCGCGTCGAGTTCGCCGTGCCCCGTCTCGCCATCGAGCTGCCAGATCGGGATGATCGCGTCGAAATGGTCTTCCGCGATGGTCAGCGTGCCGTTCATCGCGCGGATGACACCGTCGTTGACCAGCCGGTCCGGTGCGCCGAGGAGCCCGAAGCCGCGTGCTTCGCCGGGGTAAGGCCCGTTATCCATCACGCGGACCCAGTCAAAGCCCACCGCGGTCCCGCCCTCGAGCGTCAGCCAGCCGCCGTTGATATTGATCTCGTCGCCCTCGGCCCGGCCGGCGCTGGAGACCGACAGCACGGTCGTTGCCGCGCTGGGTTGGGTGATGTTGATCGTGCCCGAAGCGTCCAGGGTGTGCGTGTTGGTGATCAGGTCCGTGCCTTCGGTGAGGAAGAGGTCGCCCGCGAACCCATCGGCGGTCAGTTGATGCGTACTACCTGTGCGCATGTTGACCTCGTCGTTGTTATCCGGCACGCGGTTGCCGATCCAGTTGCCCGACGTGTTGTACGACGCGAACGACCCTCCGAGGAACTCCTTGCGGGGCAGATCGATCTGCGTCCAGTTGGCGGTGCTCGCGGCGGCCAGCACATCGATCGTCGAGATACGCCTACGCCAGCTCTGAGGGATCGACGGGTTCATCAGCGCCTCACCCGCCGCGAAGTGCGTGTCATTAATTTCGTCGGGCGTGGTGTCGACCATGACAATCGCCAGTGTGTTGCCGCCGACCAGGACCGGGTTGATGTCGTACTCGCCGTCGGCGATGGAGGGGGTGTCATAATCCTTTGCGCCGGGCACACCGAGGAGGTGGCCGATCTCGTGCATCGCGACCGAGTAGGCGTCCGTCGCGTTGATCGCCTCGGCGGGGGCCTGCGCGCTGAGCCCCCCGAAATACGCGGTCTCCAGCAGGTCAGGCACCGTGCCGTTGAACCAGTCGTCCTGCTGCTGTGCCGTCAGGTCGCGGTGCAGCTGCTGGCCGGTGTTGAACTTGAAAGCGTCGGAGTCGGCGTTGGCGTCGAAGTACCAGGGGAAGTTGAACCCGTCGAACCGGATACGCCCCGAGGTGACGCGGTCGCCCGAGCTGGAGATCTCCTCGGCGCTCGCCAGCGGCCCGCCCAGGTCCCCGGCATAAACGACCTCGATCGAGATCGTGTGGTTGTCGAGGATGATGGCCTCCCACGCATCCGCCGCCGCCTCCATCACCTGCTGCAGCTTCACCGCGCCGGGGTCGTTGACCGGCTCGCCGCCGGGGTTGTTCACGTAGCTGAGGTTGATCGTCAGGCCCAACGCGGGCGTCTGCGAAACAAGCAGGCCCACCGCCATCAGCCATGCCGGTTGAGTACATGAAAGTGAATTTGTATTCCGTACCATCCGCCCTCACTCCAGGACGTGTCTCCTGCGGTTGGCTTTTTCAGCAACACCCAAGACACGCCGTTTGTAACTAGATCTGTTTTTTTCGCCTGCCGGTCCTTACGCCACACGCCCACGCGCCCGCACCCAGCAGCCACAAAGATGTCGGTTCCGGGATGTGGGTCTGTGAGCCATTCGTCGGCGGCGTGCCTTCGTTCCAGTGGCTCAACACGACATTCAGATCGTCGATCCCAACAAACCCGTCACCGGTCGGGTCGCCGAGCGTAAACACGCCGTGGGCGACCGCGTCGTTCCAGTTGCCTAAGACGATGCTCAGGTCGTCGATCCCGACAAAGCCGTCACCGCTCAGGTCGCCGATCAGGTGGTCGCCGTAGGTCGTGCCGTTGATGGTAAACGTGCCGTTGGAGCGCGTGACCGCGGTGGTGTCGCCGCCGGGGGAGTAGATGCCTGATCGCTCGAAGAAGTTTCCGGCATTGTAGATGTTGCCTGCCAGGTCGTAAGCGATCGGGGATCGTGGAGCGGGGGGGTAAATGGGTTCGCCGACGAATTGTTTGATGCCGAGCCCGTTCCCCGCAGAGGGATCCAGGACAGGCATTCCAGCCTGATCCAACTCAACCAGCAGCGGGGAGCCGATCCTGTTGCCGTTCCCCCCGGTCCTCAGCGCCAGCGTCTTTCCATCTGGAGAAACGGCTGCACTAACGATGTACTGCAAGGCGTCATACTCTTGTGGGTTATCGATGAAGAATTGCTGGGAGTTAAACAAGATGGTGGAAAGTGACGGGTCTGTGATGATCAGGCCGGTGCCGTGCTGAAAAATAATAAAGTTGCCGGTGATCGGGTCTCTGACCAGGTCCGTAATGGTGGCGCTATCAGAATTAGCATCGAAATTGCCAATGTTTGTGTCCACAAGAATGTCCGAGCCGTCTGAGTTAATTCCGAGCGTGCTTGCATCAAGCACAAGCGTTGGTGCGCCTGCGTAATTGTCTGTGCTGCCGACGTCATATCGCCAGACATGACTGCCGGTGCCTGTCACACTTCCGGGTAAGTCTTGATCGATGGTGTATAGCACGAGGTCGCCGGTACTCATTGAGCCTGAAACAAGCGGTTTGCTGATGATGGACCCGTGGTTCTGCCCCGCGATCGGCTGAGTGCCACCGAGGCCTGCCAGCAGGTTGCCGCCGGTGGAGACATCCGGGTCGGTGTAGTAGATGCCGCCGGTCGGGTCCGAGGCGTCGCTGACGTAGAGCGTATCGTCCGGGCCGATAGAGAGCCGCCAGGGTGAGGCGGGCGAGGCAGAGAAATCCAGGCCTGCTGTGCGTGCGGCGGTCGTGTCGTTCAGGTCGGTGATGCCAAACGCATCGGTCCCATCGGAGTTGAACACATAGATACCGTCCCCCAGGTTGCGCGGCGGGAAGCCACCAAAGGCTGTTGTCGTGTCATCTCGATGTGCGAAATAAAATCTCCCGAAGTACGGGCTGGCGGGGTTCTGATTGACTGCGATACCATTGAGTCGTTCAAATGAAAACATGGGGTTGTTCACACTGATCGAGCTTTCGAGCCATACCGCCGGTGCGCTGTGGGTGACGCTGATGGTGTAGTCGGCGCTGCCCGCCAGGTCGAAGCTGTGTTCCCCGGCGGTGACGTTGTTCAGCACGAGGAAGGTGTCGTTGTAGTTGCGTGTGATGGTGACGGTGTCGGCCGGCTCGTTGAGCGTGAAGCTGACGGTGTTGCCGACCTGTTGAACGCCCGACGCATACGGGACGGCCTGGGTGTGCCCGGTGATTGCAAGCAACGTGATAGCCCCGGCCAGTGGCATTGCAATGGCTCGTTCGTGTCGCAGATAGGCGTTCAAGATTTATCCCCTTTGGAAAGAAGGTTTGCGTGCGGCGGCCAGACAGCCCAGCAGCATCACGACCATTGTACCCGGTTCGGGGATGTTGGCCGAGGTTGGTGGGGGGGTGCCGTTGTTCCAGTTGGCGAGGATGAGGTTCAGGTCGTCGATGCCGACGAAGCCGTCGCCGGAGGGGTCGCCTTTTTCTGGGTCGTTTGCGGCGACTTGTTGGTTCCAGCTTGCAAGGACGAGGTTCAGGTCATCGATGCCGACGAAGCCGTCGCCGTCCAGGTCGCCGTCGATGCTGGTCTGGGGGACCAGGCGGAAGACCTCGCCGGTGCGTTTGGCGATGACGTAGATCTCCCCGTCATTGTCCACACCGAAGCGCAGGTCGGCCCGGGGCGCGTTGCCCATGATCTGCTTGAGGGTCTGTTCGAAGCCGTTGTGGAAGAGGGTCAGTTCAAAGACCGTGGCCTGGTTGCCGGGGGTCATGTCGTCGACGTCGGTGTAGAACATGCGTCCGTTGACCAGGTCGCCGAAGATGTACTTGCCCTGGAGCGATGAGATGGCTTCGCCGCGGTAGACAAACCCACCGACGACGGCGTTACCCTCGTCGTGGTCGTACTGGGCGACGGGGTATGAATAACCGAACAGGGCGTCGTTGCCGGGCAGCGCGTTAAGTGTGTTTTGATTGTTGGGGTCGGTGGCGTAGGTGCCTTCGCGGTCGCGCCAGCCGTAGTTCGCGCCGGCGACGCCGAGGTTGATCTCCTCGATGCTGGCCTGGCCGATGTCGGAGATGAACATATTACCAGTGCCGTTGAGTCCGGTGTCCCAACTGAACCGGTGGGGGTTGCGCAGGCCGTAGGCCCAGACCTCGCCGAGGGATTCGTCGCCGGGCGTGGCGCTTTCGTCGATGCCGAGCGTGTGTTGCAAGTCAACATCGTTGACGAAGGGGTTATCGATAGGGATGCCGTAGTTGCCGTTGGCGGCGTTGTTGCCCAGCGGGTCGATGCGGAGGATCGAGCCCAGGGGTGTGCCGGGGTTCTGCCCGCCCTGGAACGGGTCAGTGGGGATCGGGGGGCTGTTGTTTCCGCCGTCGCCCATAGAGACATACATCATGCCGAAATCGGCGTCGCCGGGATTTGATAACGGGTTGAAGCCGATCTGCTGCATGTTGTGGTCGGCGAAGGGCTGGCCGATGCGCAGCAGTTCGCGGCGCGTGCTGGTATCGATCTTGTTGGGGTTCAGTGGATCGACCTGCCACTCGGTGATGACGCTGTGGTGCGTGGTACCGCCGGGGCTTGGGAAGTCGGGGGTGGGCTTGCCGGCCTGGTTGTCGCTGTGTGCGGTGTAGACCTTGCCGAACCCGTCGGTGCCTGGGGTGGCGTAGTCGGGGTGGAAGGCGAACCCGCCCATGCCCTGCTGGCCGAAGTTGCCGACGACCAGATCGATGTCGGGTTGGCCGACCTTGCTTGGGATGCCGCTGAGGTTCAGGAAGATGTCGGGGGAGGCGACTCCACCGTCGATCAGCCGGATGCCGCCGCGCGAGTCCAGGACGAAGAGTCGGCCGGAGCTGTCCGGCGACTCGGCTAGGTAGTTGATCCCGTCGCGTTGGAACGATCCGGAGGCTGCGGGGAAGCTGACAAAATCAACGATATCGACCGCGAGCCCGGGCTTCGTGACCGGGGGCAGGGGGTTGGCTGCGAACAGGGGTTCACCCAACCCAAGGCATGTCGATGCCACCACCAAAGACACAGACGAACTTACAGATAACTTCATGGTTTCATCCCGCGTTGGATCATTTAATGATAGAGGTATAAAGATACCACACGCGCAGGGATAAAACACGGTTTTAGCTGTGATTATGCCTTGAAATGTCAGGTTAACTGGGGGTTAACGCATGGTGCATCGCCTCGCCCAGGTGCCTGCCTATCCGGTGCAGGTTCTCCAGTTTCTCACCGGGCAGATACATCAGCTCAAACGTCATGCAAAAATCCGCTTTTAACTGTAAGAAAGCGAATGTTTCTGTAGATGGGTTGTCCCACCCGGAATCCCAGGACGCGATGCCCGGCTCAAGCTCGGTCACGGCCCGCCAGAAGGGGTGCTCCCAGTAGCCTTCCTCCTTGCAGAGGATGCCGACGTGGTGCTGGGTGTCGGTCCAGCAGTGCAGGTCGATGAAGAGGGCGATAGATCTGGAAGGGTCTTTGAGTAAGGCGTTGCCGACCGTGGCGATGTCGGGCATATCCTGCCAGAGGTCTTCGCGCCAGAACCGGTTGGCGTCGCGGTCGACGTGTTGGACGGTGCTGCGGTTGTACCCAGCGAATCGCCCGTCGGGGTTGGCCATGGGATACACAAGGAACCGGGCGCGTCTGCGC
This sequence comes from uncultured bacterium, assembly GCA_965368605.1. Lineage (GTDB taxonomy): Bacteria > Planctomycetota > Phycisphaerae > Phycisphaerales > Phycisphaeraceae > JAJRRS01. The sequence goes on from CBDUNP010000070.1 coordinate 8,685, forward strand.
AGCGCCGCCGCGTGGGTATCGTCGCCGATCAGCCAGTCGACCAGCGCTTCGAGCGTGTGGTTGGCGAGCGTCTCGTTGGGGTGGACCCCGCTCATCAGGACGACGATCTGTTTTTCATCCTGGGTGTCCGGGTCGGTGATCTGGTAGCCGTAGATCGGGTTCGGCTGGATGGTTCGGCCCAGGTCGTCGGTGCCGCCTGGGGATTGCCCGAGGATGAGTTGATCATTCGATGAAGCGGTGGGGGAGACGAACGGGCTTTGGCGGACACGCTGCGTGTGTTCGGTGATGCGCGACACGGGGTAGGGGAAGCCGTAGGCGATTGTGACGCGGTCGCTTGCGAAAGGTGTGTGGTTCCCGAAGCGGAATGTCTTGGCCTTGGGGTCGTGCTCGTTGAACTCGAAGTATTGCCAGTCCTGCCCGTTCAGCGAGTAGACCATCTGCAGGCGGTCCAGGCGTTTGGGGTCGGTATCGAAGTTATTGCCGATCTGGAAGGTCAGGGTTCGGCCCTTGACGTGGTCCGCGGTGAAGTGCAGCCACTTCCAACTGCCGGTGTTGTAGTTGTCTCGGCCGGCGAGGTGGATCGTGTCCCCGTCTACGCGGCAGTTGGCCACGTCCAGCGATCCGCTGTCAAAATCGGCATCCAGGGTGATCGGTCGGTCGGTCATGGGGGCATCTTAATCAAACTGGTCGAAAGGGGGTGCCCATGCCTACAATGCCTCCCATGCAAACCCTATTAGATATCCTTATCGAGACCTGGGAGATGGCGCTGTCGGCAGCGCCCTGGCTGGTCGTCGGGCTGATCGTGGCGGCGTTGATCAAGGTCTACGTCCCCTCGGACTGGCTGACCAGCTTCCTGAAAGGCCGCGGCGGGGTGGTCAAGGCGGCCTTCATCGGGGCGCCCCTGCCGCTGTGCTCCTGTGGGGTGATCCCGGCGGCGCTGGCGTTACGGCGTCAGGGCGCATCCAAGAGCTCGACCATGTCGTTCCTCGTCGCGACCCCGGAGACGGGCGTGGACTCCGTCGCCGTGTCTTATGCACTGCTCGGCCCGTTCCTCGCCGTCGTCCGACCGATCTCCGCGATCTTCAGCGCGATCGTTACCGGCCTGATCGGCGCAGCGATCCCCGAACCCGAGACAACCGCCCAGCCCGCATCCCAGACGCCCGCGTCGTCCGGTGGATGCTGTGGCGGCAGCAAGCCCGCGCCCGAGCCGGAGGCCGGCTGCTGCTCATCGAGCAAACCCAAAGCGTCCTGCTGTGAGACCGAAACGCCGCAAGAGGCCAAGCCCGCGTCTTCGTGTTGCTCTTCCAGCCCTGAGCCCTCACCGGCCGAGGCAGCGACGTCATGTTGTTCTTCCAAGTCTGAGCCCGAGCCCGCATCGGCCGAGGCCTCGTCGTGTTGTTCCACCAAGGCGGAGCCCGCGTCGTCCTGCTGCTCGTCCGGGGTGGCGAAGAAGCCGGGGCTGTTCGCGGCGCTCTTCGATGCGGCGTCCGAGATCCTAGGCGACACGCTCAAGTGGCTGCTGATCGGGTTATTCATGGCCGGGGCGATCAGCGCGTTCATCGAGCCCGGGCAACTGGGCGAACTGGGCTCCAGCTTTTGGGTCATGCTGCTGATGGTCGTCGTCGGCGTGCCGATGTACATCTGTGCGGTGGCGTCCACGCCCCTGGCGGCGGGCCTGCTGATCGCGGGCTTATCGCCGGGCGCGGTGCTGGTCTTCATGCTCGCCGGGCCGGCGACGAATATCGCGACGCTCGGCGTGGTCCGCAAAGAGATGGGCACACGCTACATGGTTGCCTACCTGGTCGGCGTCGGTGTCACCGCGATTACCTGCGGGCTTTTGACCGACATGATTGCCGGGTATTTCACAATCAACGCCGCGGCGCAGGCCCACGGGGCGCACGAGCACGAGATGGTCCCGTACTGGCTGGCGGTCGCGAGCCTGGTCCTGTTGGCGGTGTTGGCGATCAAGCCATTGCGGGAGAAGTTGGCGTCGTCCGGTCAGGCAGACTCGGCGTGCTGCGGGTCCAGCGCCGCCCAGACCTAACCCATCAACGAGCATGCCCCCAACCGGCACCGGATGAAACCACGACGCGACAAACTCGACGAGCTGCTCGCCAAGGCACACAAGCTGCCGGCCGTCCCCGGCGTCTACCTGATGAAAGACCCGGCGGGGATCGTGCTGTATGTCGGCAAGGCGTC
>CBDUNP010000071.1:0-10878 GCA_965368605.1 uncultured bacterium
CGGACAACACGCACAAGATAGTTGAGGCCATGCGGCGGGCGTTCCGTGATCGGGCGGCTTACCTGGGCGACCCGGACTTTGTCGAGATCCCCTCACACCTGACGCAGAAACCCTACGCGCACGAGCTCGCCAAGTCGGTCGATACGGCCTCGGCGACCCGGAGCGAAGCGTTGTTGGGTGATATCCGTTTCTCCCGGTCGGGTGTGGACACGACACATTTTTCCGTGATCGACGCGCAGGGCATGGCGGTGTCTAACACCTACACGCTGGAGCAGTCCTGGGGCTCGCGGATGGTGGTGACCGGCGGGGGGTTCGTGTTGAATAACGAGATGGGTGATTTTAATTGGATCCCCGGCGAGACGAATGACCGGGGGCGCGTCGGCACGGAGCCGAACCTGATCGAGCCGGGCAAGCGCATGCTCAGTTCGCAGTGCCCGGTGATCCTCAAACGCGACGGCGAAGTCGTCCTGGTGACCGGCAGCCCCGGCGGCAGGACGATCATTAACACCGTCCTGAATGTCGTGTTGAATTACACACTCTTTCAGATGCCCTTGGCGGAATCGGTGGACGCGCCGCGGATCCACCATCAGTGGTTCCCCGACGTATTGCGTTACGAGGCGTTGGATGACCCTGGACACGCCGCCGCGGTGGCAGAGCTTCGAGCCCGAGGGCACGAGGTCATCCTGCCTCCCAGCCCGCAGGGCTCGGCGCACTCGATCGCGGTGGTTCCCGGGGATGGGCCTAAATACGTGGGGGTTGCGGATAAACGCCGGGGCGGGGCGGCACAGGGGCACTAATTCAGGCTAAGCCACAAAGCCGCAGTATTTCCGTGATAATAAGGCAAATGTGTTGAGAACAGACCCGGACCCGCTATTCCCATACAGAGACCGGCTACACGTTAACACACCACTTAGGTAACACTTGGACAAGCAGCAGACCGAACAATACGTCGGGTTGATCCTCCAGGTGCAGCCGAGGATTTATGCGTACATCTTGTCGCTGATCGCTGACCCGGTCGCGGCGCAGGATATCCTGCAGGAGACGAACCTGGTCATCTGGCGTAAGGCGGAGGAGTTTGAGCCGGGCACGAACTTCAACGCGTGGGCCTACCGGATCGCGCTGTTTCAGGTCAAGGCCGCACGTAAGCGGATGATGCGCGACCGGCTGGTCTTCAGCGACGAGATGGTCAACGTCCTGGCCCCCGAGGCGGAGACGCAGCTTGAAGATATCCAGGAACGTATGAACCTGCTGCGCCGATGCATGAACCTTCTGACCCACAAGCAGCAGGGGCTGCTCGAACAGCGGTACACCCTCGGCCGAACCGCCGGGGAGATCGCGGATGAACTTGGCCGACCCGTGGCCTCGATACACCAGACCCTTTACCGGATACGGCTGGCGCTGATGGATTGCGTCGGTCGATCTGGCGATCAATCAAGTTACCAGACGCCATGAGCCCAAGAGACTACACCGAGTACGAGCAGACGTTGTCGATGCTGTTGGATGGCACGCTGAACGCGCCGCAGATGCAGGCGTTGCAGGACAAGCTGCAAGCCGACCCAGGCTTCCGCCGGTTCTACCTCGAGCACATGAAGATCCATACGTTGCTGCGGGGTGAACTGGAGGGCCGACTGCTTGAGGGGCTCCCCGCAGACATCGAAGGCATCCAGGCGCTGCAGGCCGATGAGCAAGACACGGCAGACGCTCTGCCGCCGCAGGTCGGCCCGGCAATCACACATACGCCCGACCCCGTGCCATACGCCGGCAGGCCGGGGCAGCGAAGACACCGGCCCAACACATTTCGCCTGGAGGGTATCGCCGGATACCTCTCGATCGCCGCCGGGCTGTTGATCGTCGCGGCGACGTTGTTCTGGGCCGCTCAGCAGGCGGGCTCGCAGGGGCCGACGCTCGCCCGGGTGACGGATTCGCGTGGGGCGTACTGGGATAAAGCCACCGGGGGGCTCGGCACGAACCCGAAGGAACTCTCGGCCGGGCAGTACGACCTGCGCGTCGGTCAGCTGGAATTGACTTTTGCTGACGGCACGACGGCGACATTGGATGCACCAGCCAACTTTATCCTCAACTCGGAGGATCACCTGCATCTGGCACGGGGGCGCGTGTATGTGATCGCGGAAGAAGGCTCGTCGGGCTTCCAGGTATCCACGCCATACGCCCTGGCGGTTGACCTGGGCACGGAGTTTGGCGTCAGATTCGATCCGGGAAGCCCGACGCAGGTGCATGTCTTCAAGGGCGAAGTCGATATCTCAGAGACCGAGTTTGATGCGCTGGGGAACCCCGCGTCGGTCGGGGAATCTCTGACGCTCGTCGAGAACCAGGCCGGGCATGTTACGCACGGCGCGGGTCCGGCTTTGGACCAGGCGGCAGATATCACCCTGTTTGTTCGCCGCATCAGTAAGTTTGCCCAGGGAGATGAGCAGGCGTCCAGACTCAAGGCCTGGCGTGCTTACCGCAAGCGCATCAGCACCGACCCGGACCTGGTCGCGGCCTACGACTTTACCTATAGGGGACGTTCATCGACGACGCTGCCGAATATCGCTTACAGCACGGGCCGGCGTCTGGACGGTGTGTTGGGCGAGAGCTCTGTGCCGGATAGTGCTCCCATGTGGACCAGCGGGCGTTTCCCCAAGTCCGGGGCGCTGCTGTTCACGCCGAGCTTAAAGCAGTTTGTCGAATTGCCTTCTGACGAGGCGTTGAAGATTGACGGTGACCTTACGACTGTCTGGTGGATGATGCCACGCAGCACGATCCACCGAGACTTTTCGATGGTGATTATTGGGTATGGCGGCCCCAGGGCCGAGCACGCGCCTGAGACCGCCCATGAGAATCATATGTATGCCCACGGGCTGAAGCTTGGGCGCATCCGCGCATTTCACGAGGCGGGCCAAGGGGATAACCAGGAGGCTCTCGCCACGCACGAGATCAAGCCTGACACGTGGACACACGTTGCGATCGTCCGCGATACCCAAGCGCAGATTTATCACGTCTATCTCAACGGCGAACTGACGGACTCTCTCGCTTATCAGCAAAACGCTAACGGCGGCGATTCCCCCCAGTCCTTCGCGGCCATCGGACGCTCCGGCGGTGCCCGGCTGAATCACTACGATGGCAAGCTCGACGAGTTACTGATCTTCTCGCGTTCCCTCTCTGAAGCCGAGGTTAAGGACCTGTACCAGCGCAGCCGGCCACAGACCCCGTAACCTCGGATTCAGCTTCAGCCCGGCATGAGCGTTCTTTACGCAGATTAGGCTTAGTGCTGCGCCGGTTGAACATATAGGCCTGTTGCGTAGACGATTAAGGTGTCGTTGTTTGGTCGCGGGGCGACTGTGCCGACAACGGTTACCTGGCTCAGCGGTTCCAGGTCGCCTTCGGCGAGCGTCACGGGGTTGCCTTCGGCATCACGCAGTTGAATCGTCGCGGCGTTGGCGGTGATGGTTTCCTGGGTTTCACAGCAGTAGTCCCAGGGCTTGGCACATTTGTCTTCGGGGTTGTCGGCACAGCTCGGGATGGCTGGGTCCATCACGACGAACAGGCCCGACGAGGCGGTGATGGGTTCGGAACGCCCGCCGATACGGCCGACCAGTGTGATCGTATCGCCTTCTTTAGCATCGGCCTTCGCCTGTGCGACCGGGAGTGCGCCTTCGGGCAACGCGCTGAGCATCCAGCTGGACGACGCGGCGGCCTGCGGCTCTGTGGTGGTGCTGTTCTGCGAGTCTTCCCCGCACCCCGTCAGCAGCAACAGGCAGGCGGTAAGGGCGACGGACAGGCTGGTGTTCACATTGACTTTAAGCATCGAAACTCTCCAATAGGGAAAAAAGGGTTCAAAATGATTTAAGGGCTTCCGTCACAGGGAGCCTCAGACAACGTATCGAGGGGGGGATGGCGCCCACCAGGCCGACGGCCAGGCCGCCGATGATCCCGGTCAGTACGACAGGCGCGTCGAGTGTGAGCGCGAACGCGCCCATCGAAAAACGTACCGCCAGGCCGTCCAGCAGCAGCAACCCCAGCCCCAGGCCGATGATTGTCCCGCACGCGGCGGCGAACAGTGATTCCTCGCTCAGGTTTAACACGATCGCCAGGCGGGTGAAGCCCAGCGACTGGAGCATGCCGACTTCGCGCACCCGGGCCGCGAAGGCGGCGTACATCGTGTTCAGCCCGCCGAGAATACCGCCCATCGCGATCAGCGCCGCGGTGACGATGACCATCAGGCGGATGGGGCGGTAGAACTGGCTCAGCGATGCGTAGTAGTCCCGCTCGCTGATCGCGGCCAGTTCCAGGTCAAGCCGGCTCTTGGCGAATAGATCCGCATCGGCGAAGGTGCCCTGGTTCATACTCACAATCACGCACGACAGTGTCGCTTCGCGTTTCGTCGCGATCTGCAGGTCAATCAGGGGCGCCCATACCTCGGCATTCATCACGGTGTTGGGCGCTATGAATCGTCCGACGATCGTCCACGTCCGGTTGTCAAAATAGAGGGTCTGTCCGACAGCCAGGCGTTGATCGTCGACCCCCAAACGCGTAGCGGCCAGGCCGCCGACGATCAATTCCTGTGCTCCTGATATCGGCGTGCGTCCTTCGATAATCTCGACCTCGGGATGGACCAGATATGCCGCGTCGGTCACGCCGCGTAAGACGGCTGGCAGTTCGGCTTCGCTCGTCGCGTTCTCACGGAGCGGCAGGGCGATGTGGATTTCGGGGGATACAAAAGGCACGCCGCCCTCTTCACGGATGCCCGGGATGCTGGCCGCGGCGATGGTGCCGATGCCCGCGTCGATCTGCGATCGTTCGATGGCTTCCTCGCTGCCGGTGCCCAGCAGGATGACGTTCTCGTACAGGCCCGCGTGGTTTGTGAGTGTCAGCTGCATGCCGCGGACGAAACCCGCCGACGCGAGCACGAGCAGCACAACCAACGCCGCGCCCAGCAGGGAGGCGGCCAATCGGACGGGGCTTCGGCCGAGGTTCCGAAAGGCGTATTCAAAAGGTAATTGTCTTAGCATGTGCTTCGTACTCTTATACCGCGCGGAAACAAGCGGCGATCTCGCGACGCGAGGCCTGCCAGGCCGGGACCAGCCCCGCGATGACACCCAGTGAACCACAGACCAACAAACCGGTCGCGATCAGGCCGGGACCGGCGGTGATGGGGATCGATTGCCCTTCAACCGACAGCGCGAAGCTTCCCCAGCGTGCGACCATCACGGCCCCCAGCGCCCCGACCATGCCGCCGATCAGGGAAACCACCACGCCCTCGGCGACAATCAGACCGGCTACATGCCGACCGGCGTAGCCGAGCGTCTGCAAGACCGCGTGCTCGGCGATCCGGCTTTGCACGCTTAAGATGATCGCGTTGCCCACGAGCGCCAGCACCGCCGCCAGGCACCCAAGCCCGAGCCAGCGGGCAAACCCCACCAGTTCGACGATGTCGTCCGCGATCTTCCCGACGAAGGCTTTCTCGGTGTAGGTCGAGGTCGGCTCCTGGGCCGTGGCGAAGACCTGATCGATCTGCTTGGCGACGGGTTCGAGCATCGACGCGTCGCGGACCTTCACGTTGAACTGGGTCACGATCCCGAGCTGGTTTCGGCCCGCCAACTGCACAAACTCCAACGCCGTGTACGCGACGTTCTGATCCTGTGGGTCGGTAGAACGGATGATGCCGGCGACATAGGTCGTGATCCCGGCGGCATCGAACGTCATGCCCGGCGTCAGCCCACGCCGCTTGGCGAGTGTCTCGCCGATCAGCGACGCATCGGTCCTTCTCAGCCAATCGTCGGACGACCCGGCAATAATCTCCAGGCCGTCCCCGCGCTCGGCCAGGAACTGGTCCTTGGGGATCCCGCGGAACGTCACCACGTCCAGACTGGTCCGGCAATTATTCACGACCACCTTCACCGGGATCACTTCGGTCACGCCCTCGATGCGGGTGATCCGGGCGGTGTAGTCTTGCGGGAGCTGACTTGTGGCGGGACAGAAGCGGTCTTTACGATACACCACCAGCGCGGTGTCATCGGCAGATGCCTTGGTGGCTTTCTCGACGCCCTGCTGCATGGCCTGGACGGCGGTGAAAAGGAACATCGCGATCGCGATACCCGCCGCAGTCAATATGGTCCGCACGCGGTGGCGGACAACCTGCTTAAGAATCAACGGGATGAAACGCATAAAGTTCATACAGCCACCTCATCGGCATGAGTCTCGATCCTGTCCTGCACCACCTCATCGCGGGCGAGCTTGCCTTTGTCAAGGTGCAGCGTGCGCTTGGCGTAGCGGGTGGTGCCCGGGTCGTGTGTGACCATGATGATGGTCTTGTTGAACTCCTGGTTCAGCATCTGCATGAGTCGCATGATCGCGTGAGCCGATGACTTATCGAGGTCACCGGTCGGCTCATCCGCTACGAGGATCGTGGGGTCGGTGACGATCGCGCGTGCGATGGCGACCCGTTGCTCCTGCCCGCCGGACAGCTGACGCGGGTAATGGTCCGCGCGGTCCGCGATATCCGCACGCTCCAGCGCCTCATGCACCCGTGCGTAGCGTTGTTTACGTGTCAATGGCTGGAGCAGCAGTGGCAGTTCCACGTTCTCAAAAGCATTCAGCACAGGCACGAGGTTGTATAGTTGGAAGATGTAACCGATCTCGGTCGCTCGCCACGCCGCGAGGCGATTGCGAGACAGCTTGGTGATGTTCTGGCCGTCGACCAGAAGCTCCCCCGAGGTCGGGCGGTCGATCCCGGCGATCATGTTCAGCAGTGTTGTCTTGCCCGAGCCTGAGGGCCCCATGAGGGCGAGGAACTCGCCGCGATCCACTCTCAGGTCCAGCCCGTCCAGCGGACGGATCACGTTGTCACCCTTGTGATATTCCCGCGTCAACTGCTGGCATTGGATCAGTGTCATACAACACCTCCTTCACTGAGGGTCATCTTTACCCGTTCGTCCGGCGTTAATCCCGTTGGCTGCTGTACGACCAGATCCCCAACCGACAGGGGCCCCTCAACGGTTACAAATCCGTTTTCTTGTTCCAACGCCTCAATGCTCACCGCAGATACATGGCCGCTTAGTCCGCGACGGCTGCGCACCACCCACACACGCGAACCGTCGATGCAATCCGCGGGCACACGCACACGGTTGGTGTTCAATGCCTGGCCAACGCCTTCAATCGGTTTGTTGCTCGTCGCCGTGCCCGGAGTCTGCTGGGATGTGGAATATCCCGGGCTGTCGCCGATAAACCGTACGCGTGTCAGCATCTCGGGCTTGAGGATCTCTGCGGGATTTATTACACGCACCTTGACCTGTAGCGTGTTCTTCTGGAGGTCGGCTTTATGGATGATCCGTGTGACTTCGCCGGCGAAAACGGTGTCCGGCAGCACGTCGACTACGACCTCGCAGGCCTGCCCAACTCGGACCTGTGCGGCGTCTGCCAGCGGCACGTCCACGCGGACCTGCAGCTGCTGGGGGTCGTACAGGTGGACGATGTGGGATGAGTGCGGGTCATCCATGCCCAGCATGACCTTGTCGCCCGGGACTTTCAGTCGGTGTAGCACGTTGCCATCTATCGGCGAGACGATGGTCATCCGATCCAGCCGAAGCCGGGCCTCGTCACGTTGGGCGCGGGCGTTTTCCAGCGAGGCTTGTGCGTCGGAGACCGTGGCCGCGGCGCTGCTCAGCGTAAGGCGTTCTGCCACTCGTAACTCGGCGGCTCGAACGGCGGCGTTGGATTCGGCTTCCAGTCGTTCAACACGCGCCTCTAAGACCCCTTTGCGAAGTGTCAAAGCCTCAAGGTCGGCCTGGGTGGACGCCAATTCATAATCTGCCACCAGGCGTTCGCGTGTGGTGGCGGCCCCTTTGTCGTAGGCTTGCTGCACGCGCTGCTGCTCTTCACGCCAACGCCGAAGGTCGGCTTCTACCGCTTTGATCTCGGCGGGGAGACGCTTTAATTCGGACTGGGCCTCGACTAACGCCGCCGCGGTCGTCGCCACTTCGCGATCACGCTGCACCGGCTGTTCCCAGTCGGTCGTTGCCGCGGTGTGTTCGGCGCGCGCCTTGGCGAGGTTGGCTTCCATCGTCGAGACCATCGCCTCGGCCTGGCGTAGCGCCAACTCGGCATCTTCGGATACCAGCTCTGCCAGGACCTGCCCTTTGTGTACTGATTGGCCTTCCAGGACGTGGATGGACTCGACCACGCCGTCCGCCAGGGCAATCACCGCGGTGTGGTAGGGGTCCGGCTCGATCCAGCCGGGGGCCTGGACGGTGCGTGTCTGGGGCGCCGGGCGATCAGCCTGCTCCGTCGAAGCGTTTGAGACGTTGGCCGGGGCGATCGCCGGCAGCGCACGGGCGACATGGACGCGGGCGACCGGACGAAACGTATCCAGCGCCGGCCAGATAGCCATCGGCGTGAGTATCAGGACAACCAATAACAGCGCCAGCCAATGCGTGATGCTCGGTCGCCCCGCATGTCGGGTCGAGGTTTGGTTGTGGGCTACAGATACAGAGTCTGAAGCGTGTTGCTTACTTGGCAAGGGGCCTCTCCTGCGAAGGTGTGAAACGTGATAGCGCCAGTGAGATGTACTCGGCGCGCAACGGTTCCCGGTTATCGCAGGTTGGATTGAGGTGGACGCCCGGGGCGGGCGATCGTGCGAGAGCAGGGCGCTCCGCTGGATTCGATGATCGTGTTGGTGGCGGGCAGGTGAGTCCCATCAGCCGATTCAGGCAGGGCGATCGCGGCCCCCAGCCCGATGCACTTGATGCAGTCAGAGCAGTCGGTATCGGGAGGGCAGCAGGGGCAGCTATCTGGCGCGTGGTTGCTCGGGCTGGCGGCATTCAGGATCAGCCCATGGATAGACGCTTCTGAAACAGCCGCCATCGAGTTTTCCGATCCGAGCGATTGCGTCACCGAAGAAGTCGATTTCTTATAGCACATCACGCAAGCATCGGCCGCCTGTGGAGCGGTGAACAGCAGGATCGCGATCAATACCAACAAGCGACGCATACTTTTATCTTATCAGGTCAGCTAATAAAGTACAGCTATCTCAAATAATTTAGTCGGATCACGGGTTGTAGACGCGCCGTCATATACCTTATCGACTATGCAGCCGGGGGTAGATAGACGAATCCCCTTGCTCTCGGTAAAAAAGATGGCAGGAGGCCTATATGCCAACACGGAACATCGGGATTCTGACTTCTGGCGGGGACTGTCCGGGGCTGAACGCCGCGATCCGAGGGGTCGGCAAGCCCGCGATCGGGCGATACGGGATGAACCTGATCGGCTTTAGGGATGGTTTTCGGGGGCTGATGCAGGACCGGATCATCAGGCTGGATGATGAGTTGCTGTCTGGCATTATTACGGCCGGGGGGACGATCCTGGGCACCAGCCGGGACAAGCCGAACAAGATGCCGGTCGGCGACAAGGTGCTGGATATGACCGGGGTCATGGTCGAGACCTACAAACGCCACCACCTGGATGCGCTGGTCTGCCTGGGCGGTGGGGGGACGCAGAAGAACGCGAAGCTGCTGCACGACCTTGGGCTGAATGTGCTGACGCTGCCTAAGACGATCGACAACGACGTCAGCATGACGGACGTGACGTTTGGTTTTGATACCGCGCTGGAGATCGCGACGGACGCGATCGACAAGCTGCATTCCACAGCGACAAGTCACAACCGGATCATCGTCGTGGAGATCATGGGGCATCGTGCCGGCTGGCTGGCGTTGGGCGCGGGGATCGCCGGCGGTGCGGACGTGATCCTGATCCCCGAGGTCCCGTATAGCCTGGACGTGGTGGCGGATGCGATACGCCGACGGACCAAGAGCGGCAAGCGTTTCTCGATTGTGGCGGTGGCGGAGGGCGCGATGTCGGTGGATGAGGCCAAGAGTTTCGCCGAACTCAAGGCGCTGAAAGCCGAGACCAAGAACAAGAGCCAGCGTGCCAAGATCAAGGCCGAGCTGACCGCGTTGGATCACAAGCGGGGTGACCACACACTGAACCTGACCCGCGACCTTGAGAAGCTTACCGGTCTCGAAGCCAGGCTGACGATCCTGGGCCACCTTCAACGCGGCGGGACCCCCTCGGCCCGGGACCGGGTGCTGGCGACGCAGCTGGGCACGGCGGCGGCGGACTGCCTGGACGCCGAACGCTACGGCGTGATGATCGCGTCGCGCGGGGACGATGCGGTGCCGATCCCGTTGGAGGAAGTCGCGGGCAACAAGAAGCGGGTCCCGGCCGACCACCCCTGGATCAAGACTGCCCGGCTGACGGGGGCGTGTCTGGGGGATGCGTGATCTGCGGGCCGTACCGGTTTGGCCTTGATCGCGTGAAAAACCAGCTAAACAGGCCCGTCCGGCTGACATCAGCGCAACAGCAACTATAATCCTGTTTCATGGCTTGGCCGTCATTCGTGCTATTTATGAGGGACATCAGTATGCAGCGATTGTGGGTGTGTTTCATTGTCGGTTTACATTTCGTGCTATCCGCATCAACGGCTACCGGGGAACCCAACCTTCAGCCGCGTCATTCGATCCCCGATGAGGATGTTCGCCACTTCATCGGTGCCAACGCCGGTGTGACCGAGGTTAATCCGCTTGCGTTGAGGATGAGTTCGGAGGAACTCAACGAGGCGCTGCTTGATACCCGTGACGTCTACTTCAAGCTCTACCCTGACAAGCCCGGCCTGCTCGATGCGGGCAGGGAATTGAACATCATGCTCGTCGCCAAGGATATCCAGATCCTCCGTCACATGATCTCGCGGTACACCATCAATGAAGTCGTTAATGCGTCCGGCAGCACGATACCGGTGATGATCAACCGGGATTATGACGACGGTATCCCCCCGATCGCTGACGGGGCGCACAGGCAATGGGCCTACACCGTCCTTACGAATAT
>CBDUNP010000072.1:0-10877 GCA_965368605.1 uncultured bacterium
CCGGCCGAGGCGATCGACGCCTACCTTGGGCCGTTCGTGATTGACTACACCCACCCGCTCGCCGCGGGCCTGTCGCTGACCGGGCTGGTCTGGGCAGCGCCGACTGCCGACGCAGGCCTGCCGCCGGTGGGCCGCCCCGTGGTCAGCGCGGGCGATGTCGCGCTGATCACCGAACGCGGCCTGTCGGGCGACGCCAGATCATTACGCATCTGCCTGCGCGCCGACCGCTCGACGCTGCTGAGTTCTTCCGCCTGGCCGGTGCTGATCGCCAACATCATCGACTGGCAGCGTGCCGAACTACCCGGCCTGTCGCGCGTCAACGCACGCCCCGGCATGCCGGTCAGACTCAAACCACTCTCGCCGGTCGAGTTTGTCGACGTGACGTATCAACCCCTGACAGGTGCAGCCCCCGACGAAGCCGCCAAACGCATCGACCTCCACGACGGCGTCGCGATCCTGAACGCCGACCGCCCGGGGGTGTATCAGGTCTCCGCGGGCGAACGCACCCACCGCTACACGGTCAACGCGCTATCGCCCGAAGAGTCCGACGTCCGCAAGGCCGCGACCGCCGACCACGGCCTATGGAACGATGAACGTGCGCTGCGCACCGATTACCGCGGGCTCGCATGGGTACTCGGCCTCGCGGCGCTGGGCCTGCTCGCGCTGCACGCCTGGCTGCAATACCGCCCGGCCGGTCCTTCCCCGGCAGTCATCTCGGAGGCCACGACGTGACCTTCCTCGAACCCCACTGGCTCCTGTTGGTGCTGCCGTTGGCGGTGGTCTGGTGGTGGCTGCGTGCGCCGGCGAAGTGGCTGCGTTACCTCCGGCTGACGACCTACGTCTTGATCATCCTCGCCATGTGCGACCCGCAACTGATCCAGCCCCGCCGCGCCGGCACGGTCGTCGTCCTCGCCGACCACAGCGACTCGATGCCGACCGACGCTCAGGCCCGGCAGGCGGAGATGATCAAGCTGCTGCACCAGTCGATGGGGCCGCGTGAACAACTCGCGGTCGTGTCCTTCGGCGAACGCGCCGCGCTCGAGCACGGCCCGGGCGTTGAGCCCTTCAACGGCTTCGAGCAGGTCGTCGGCAACGGCGCGTCCGACATCTCCGCCGCCGTCCGCCGTGCCGTGTCGTTGATCCCCGAAGACGGTGCCGGTCGGCTTCTGGTCCTAAGCGACGGCGCCTACACCGGACGCGAACCCTCCGCCGACGCCGCCCGCGCCGCCGGGCGCGGCATCGCGATCGACTACCGGGACCTCAGCCGGACCAGCGCTGGCGATACCTCGATTGCGCGGGTCGATGCCCCGGCTAGTGTCCAGCCCGGCGAGTCCTTCCTCATCACAGGCTGGGTCTACCTGGCGACCGCGCAGCAAGTCAACCTCGAACTTTGGCGCGGCAACACCCTCATCACCTCCGGCCAACGCGACCTCCCCGCCGGGCTGAGCAGGGTGTCGTTCCGCGACCGCGCGGGCGGGCCGGGCTCCGCCGGGTACCGCCTGATCGTGAAAGGCCAGGGCGAAGACAGCGTCCCCGAGAACAACACCGCCCGTTTCATCGTCGGCATCCAGGGCGCTAAACCGCTGCTGCTGGTCTCCCGTTCACCCGGCCAGGGCCTGGCAAACCTCTTAAACTCCGCCGGGCTCGACGTCACCACCACCGCACCCGATCAGATCGACCCTTCGCTTGAAAGCCTGTCGAACTACGCCGGCGTTGTCCTGGAAAACGTCCCCGCGTCCGACCTGCCCGGCGGGATGCTCGAACGCCTCGCGGCGCTCGTCGAAGACGCGGGCACCGGCCTGTTTATGACCGGTGGCGAGTCGTCCTTCGGCCCCGGTGGGTATTTCCAATCACCGATCGACCCCATGCTCCCCGTCTCGATGGAGCTCCGCCAGGAACACCGAAAGCTCTCGTTGGCAATCGTCGTCGCGCTGGACCGCTCCGGCTCGATGGCGATGACCGTCCCCGGCGGGCAGATGAAGATGGACCTGGCCAACCTCGGCACCGCTCAGGTCATCGACCTGCTGTCTCCCATGGATGAGTTCGGCGTGATCGCGGTCGACTCCGCGCCACACGTCATCTCCCCGCTCGGCCCGCTGGATAACAAAGAAGCTGTCCGTGACAAGGTCCTCCGTATCGACTCGATGGGCGGCGGCATCTACGTCTTCGAGGCCCTCAAGGCCGCCTCCACCATGCTCGCCAACGCCAACGCAAAGACCCGCCACATCATCCTTTTCTCCGACGCGCAGGACTCCGAAGTCCCCGGCGCATACCGCCAGCTCCTGCGTAAGTGTGAGCAGGCCAACATCACCGTCAGCGTCATCGGCCTGGGCAGAGATACCGACGTCGATGCCGGCCTTCTTAAAGACATCGCCCGACGCGGCAACGGCCGAATCTTTTTCACCGACGATGCGCACAAGCTCCCGTCCCTCTTCGCCCAGGACACGTTCGTCGTCGCACGTTCGACCTTCATCGAAGAACTCTCCGCGGTTGAAACAACCGGCGCACTCTCCGCGATGCTCGGCCGCGCCCTGGATAACCCGCCGCAACTCGGCGGGTACAACCTGACGTATCTGAAGCCCGAAGCGTCGCTGGGGATGATCACCCGGGACGAGTACAGCGCTCCGGTCGTCGCGATCTGGCAGGCCGGGCTCGGCCGGGCGGCGGTCTACACAGGCGAGGTCGACGGCGAATACACCGGGCCCGTCGCGGGCTGGCACAGCTACGGCGACCTGCTGACCAGCCTCGGCCGATGGGTCGAGTCGCGCGACCGCTCGCTGCCCGATACTCTCATGGTCCGCCAGCGCGTCGACGAAGGCGTCCTTTCCGTTGAACTCCTGATGGACCCGGAAAACCCCGAGGCAGGCCTCCCCGCCGAGCCACAGGTCCGGCTGCTGATCGGCCGACCCGGCTTCCCTCCCGAACGCAAGACCGGCCGACTCCGGTTCACCGCCACCGACACGCTCACCGCCGACTTCCCCCTGGCCGGCGATCAGGTCGCCACCGCGACGATCGACCTGGGCCCGCTCGGCAAAGTCACCATGCCCCCCGTGCGCCTGCTCTACTCCCCCGAATACCGCCCGCGCACCGGCGACGGCCGAGACACCCTGCGCACGCTCGCAAACATCACCGGCGGCGTCCCGCGCACCGAACTGGCCGGTATCTGGAACGACCTGCCCACGGTTGACCGCCGTGTCTCCATTGCACACTGGCTCTGGCTGCTCGCGGTCGTGACGATCCTCCTGGAAGTCATCGAACGCCGCACCGGCTGGGTCTCCGCCTCCGTCCCGCAGTCCGTAACCGTGCCGACACTGAAGCGCACCCGGTCTGCCGAAGACAAGCCCGAGCCCGACTCACCCAAGGCCCGCATCCTTAAACGAAAGAAAGCGCCGCCCGCCACACCGCTGAAGCAACCGGTCCCGCCTACGTCATCCAGGCCCAGCCCCCCCGAACCCCCGGATCAAGCTCAATCGGCCCCCCGGCCCGACGTGCCCCCGGATGTCACCCCGGATGTTACCCCGGATATCGCTTCGCCCGGCCTGGGTTCCGCGCTCGACAAAGCTCGACGCCGCGCGGACCGCCGAACGGGCAGAGATTAATAGGGCCGATCCCGCAGGGGTTTTGATTTTTCCCCGGTATCGCACGATCTGATCAAGCCCGGCCGAACCGACTTTGGATATGCCCGGCTCTGCCTTAGAATACCCGGCTCAAGGTTATTTTTGGAGAAAACCGTCTATGGCCGGTCACAGTAAATGGGCGAATATCAAGCACCGCAAGGGGCGTCAGGACGCCAAGCGGAGCAAGGTCTGGAGCAAGTGTTCCCGCGCGATCATCGTCGCCGCCAAGATGGGCGGGCCCGACCCCGACGCAAACCTGACGCTGCGCTACGCCATCGACGAGGCCAAGAGCCAGAACATGCCCAAGGACACGATCGAGAAAGCGATCGCCAAGGGCTCGGGCAAGCAGGACGGTGTGAACTACGAGTCGGTCATCTACGAGGGCTACGGCGCGGCCGGGGTCGCGGTCATGCTCGACTGCCTGACAGACAACAAGAACCGCACCGTCCCCGAGGTACGCAAGATCTTCGAGAAGTTCGGCGGGAACCTGGGCGCGTCCGGCTGTGTGGCGTACAACTTCAACAGCAAGGGCCAGCTCTTCATCGCCAAGGCCGACGCCGACGAAGAAGCCGTGATGAACACCGCCCTCGAAGCCGGCGCCGAGGACTTCCAGGACAACGGCGAGAGCTGGGAGATCGTCTGCGAGCCAACCGATTACGACGCGGTCCGCAGTGCTCTGGAAGCGGGGGGGTTCACCATCGAGTCCGGCAGCGTCACGATGATCCCCTCGACCACCGTCGAATGCACCGGCAAAGACGCGAAAAAAGTCTTCAACCTGATCGACGCCTTGGAAGATCACGACGACGTCCAGAAGGTCCACGCCAACTTCGACATCCCCGACGAGGAGATGGAGGCGCTGCAGGAATAACCTGCGGCTTTCATCGACACCGCTATATGTCTGACCGGGATCACGTATGACCCGCATCACCGTTTACTACACCGGGCGCGTTCAGGGCGTAGGCTTCCGGTACACCACCAGCCGTATCGCCGAGCGTTTCGCGGTGGCGGGGTATGTCATGAACCTGCCGGACGGCCGGGTCGAGTTGGTTGTCGAGGCGGATCGCAAGGAAGCAGACGCTTTTCTTGCAGGGGTTCTCGAATCGCTCGGCGGGTTCATCGCTCACGTTGAACAGGACATCGGCCCATCGACCGGCGAGTTCGGCGACGCGTCTTCAAGGGGCAGCTTTACGATCCGGCATTAATAATGCCTGTCACGGTTAGTCACAGCACAAGATGTTTAAATGACGGTTCAGTTTCCGCCTGGCGTTTCCAGGTCCAGCAGGTTCGCGATGTGGACGAGCTCGGCCAGGCCCTTGATGCCCATCTTTTCCATCACGCGGGCGCGGTGGTTCTCGACGGTCTTGGCGCTGATCCCAAGCTCGTTGGCGATCTGCTTGTTGAGTTTCCCGGAGACGACGTGGGCCATGACTTCCTTTTCACGCGCGGTCAGGCTGACCAGTTGCGCCCGGGCCTCTTGCAGCTTCTGGTCGTCGGCCCGCTGATCGATGTCCAGTGAGATCGCCTCGCGGATACGTTTGAGCAGGAACTCGTCATCGAAAGGTTTCTCGATGAAGTCGAACGCGCCGTCGCGCATCGCCCTCACCGCCAGGGGGATCGTCCCGTAGGCCGAGACCAGGATCACCGGGAGCTTGATCTGCATCGTGCGGATCTTTTCCTGGAAGTCCAGCCCGCTGATGTCGGGCATCCGGATATCAAGCAGTAGGCAGCCGCGCATCTCCGGGCGGTAGTATTCCAGAAACGATTGTCCGTTGGCGAAGGTCTTCGCCGTCAGCCCGGCGCTCTCCAGGAGGAACTCGATCGCGTTGCGCAGCCCCTCGTCGTCATCCACCACGAACACGGTCGCGGTCGCAGCGGAGGGCACGGATTTTGTTTCTTGTCTGGGCATCGTGCTGGCTGTGTCTGGCATGGTTTTCTCCCCTGGGTGACCCGGTGTACATGGTGACTGAGGCTTCACTTCGGGCAAGCCCAGGAGCTTGGTAGATTCTATCCCGGCTGGCCCAGTGTTCCAATTGGGCGGGGATATTCGGCGGGCTTGCGGGCGGGGGGCTGGGGTTTGGGGCCTCGCCGGGTGCCCCGGCCCATTTGTAAGTGTTGTATCATATCCAGCTTACTTTATGGAGACCCGTCTTGACCTACACCCCCGCTGAGAACCGTTACGAGTCGATGACCTACCGCCGCTGCGGCCGAAGCGGTCTGGACCTGCCGGCGATCTCGCTTGGGCTCTGGCACAACTTCGGCGGGGTGGACGATCCCGGAACCGCCCGCGACATGATCCACCGCGCGTTCGATCTGGGTATCACCCACTTCGACCTCGCCAACAACTACGGCCCACCGCCGGGCTCCGCGGAACAGACCTTCGGAAGACTCTTAAGTGAAGGCCTCGCCGACTACCGCGACGAGATGATCATCTCCACCAAGGCCGGCTGGGGCATGTGGCCCGGGCCTTACGGCAACCTGGGGTCGCGCAAGTACCTCACCGCCAGCCTCGACCAGAGCCTCAAGCGCATGGGCCTGGATTACGTCGATATCTACTACCACCACCGCCCCGACCCCGACACGCCGATGGAGGAAACGATGGGCGCGTTGGATCAGGCGGTACGCTCCGGCAAAGCGCTCTACGCAGGCATCTCATCGTACAACCCCGAGCAGACACGCAAGGCCGCCAAAATACTCAACGACCTGGGCACGCCTTGCCTGATCCATCAGCCGTCCTACAGCATGTTCGATCGCTGGATCGAAGACGGGTTGCTGGACGTGCTGGATGAAGAAGGCATCGGCTGCATCCCCTTCTGCCCGCTGGCGCAGGGGCTGCTGACCAACAAATACCTCAACGCCATTCCCGAAGACTCCCGCGCCGCCAAGTCGCACGGCTTCCTGCAACGCGACAGCATCACCGATGACAAGCTGAAAAAGGTTTCGGCCCTCAACGACATCGCCCAAAAACGCGGGCAGACCCTCGCTCAGCTCGCACTGGTCTGGGTCCTGCGCCAGCCAGCGGTGACGACCGCACTGATCGGCGCAAGCAAGGTCAGCCAGATTGAGGACTGCGTCGGGGCGCTCAATAACCTTGACCTGTCCGAGGCCGAGCTGGCGTCGATTGAGAAGATTCTGGGTTCGTAGCCCGCTACGGTTACGAACCGGGTGGGCACAGGCGGATTCTTGTAGAGCCACTTCGCAAAGTGAAGATAGTCCGGTTCAACCTGTGCGAGTAAGGCGGGTTTTCTCGCCGAATTATTGCAATGCTCACCCGAATCACACCGATTAGCCACACAATCTTCATCGATATTTAACCCATCACCCATAGTTTCTTCAGATATTCAGTCGGGCAGGGCTGTGTGGATACGCGTGTATCTCTCTGGGCCCCGGCTACGATCATGCCCGCTTATGTCGGGCATGTGTTTACCTGATAGAAACCAAGATGAAAAAAACAATCTGCTACGCGTTCCTGGCTGGTCTGCTCGGTGTTAACAGTGCCCGGGCGGGGAGTTTCATTTTTGCCAGCAACGCCAACGGCCTGACGGGGTCGGCGAACGCCACGCTTGTCGGCAGCGACATCGACCTGACGATCGCGGTCGGGGCCGCCGGGGCCGTGTTGAATGAATCGGATTCCGATGGCATGGGGATCGATTCAACCGGGATCGCCGGCGTGACTGATTCCAGCAGCAGCAAGCTCAACGTCTTGGGCGGGGTCTCTGCCGGCCAGGGGGAGTCGCTTACGTTTTCATTCAGCCACGACGGCGTCCTGGACGGGTTGCTCTTCGATGGATTGAAAGATGAGCCGTTGGAATACTTTTCGCTGGAATTACCCGGTGGGAGTGTGCTTTCACTGTTTGATTTTGAGGTTGAGATGCGTCTTAACCATCAGGGTTTTAACCTGTCTGATATGGGGGTCCCCAACCCCACCCAGGCGGACGGTCCTAATGATGACTTCTCCGGCCTGGCGATCCCTTTTTCCGCCGGCGAGGTCTTTACGCTGACCTACGGCGAAGTGGATTACGACGGCAGCGTCCTGCCCGGGTACTACCCCGCAGACAATAACCTTAACCCCACGGGCGACCTGCCTAACGGCGCACGATTTCAAGGTGTCCAGGCGACCGCGGTCCCCGAGCCCGGGGCGCTGGTGCTCTGTGTGATCGGTTCAACAGCCTTCCTCGCGATGCGACGCAGACGGCCTGAATGATCCCGTGGGAATCTGTTCCTCGTCGGCTGCCTCATCTGAAGATTTACGTCACGGTCAGCCCCATTGAGCCCGGGCGGCGCTGGATGTCCTTAACGACGTGTGGCACCACACAACCTGATCCGTTGGCCTGCGGAGTAGCAGGCGGGGCCGTCCCCGGTCGCATTTCCGCGAAGCGCTGTCGTATCATTATGGGGTCGAAACCGATACATCGGCCCGGCCAACGCCTGCGAAAAACAACATCCACCGGTAGACGCGGGCAAAGCTCTTGCCATCGTTTTCTATCAATGCAGGTTCCGTCTTGGCCTCTAGAAGCAGCGACTTCAATCGCCATAACTGATAAAATACACGCATCAGATTAGATGTAAGACGTGAAAACGTATTAGGCATGAACAGTCATTTTGTTGATAGGGGTTTTCGTTTATGCACGCCGATCGTGTCAACCAGCTGATCGAGATCTACCGTGACGGTTTACTCAAGGACACGATCCCGTTCTGGACCCGGCACGCGCCGGACCGTGAGCATGGCGGGTTTATGACCTTCTTGGACGCCGACGGGTCGGTGGTCTCGACGGACAAGCCGATGTGGGTCGCCGGCCGGATCAGCTGGCTCTACGCCCGGCTGTACAACACGGTCGAAAAGAAATCTCAATGGCTGGAGCTGGCCAGGCACGGGGTCGAGTTTGTCCGCAAGCACGGCTTCGATACCGATGGCCGGATGTTCTATGCCGTGACGCGTGACGGCCGACCGCTGCGCAAGCGTCGGTACTTGTTTACCGAAACCTTTGCCGTGATCGGGCTCGCGGAGTACGCCAAGGCCTCGGGGGATGACCAAGCCCGTCGGCAGGCGGCGGACCTGTTCAAGCTGATCATGCGGTACCACACCACGCCGGGCCTGCTGGAGCCCAAAGGGATCACCCAGACCCGCGCGATGAAGTCGCACGCCATGCCGATGATCCTCCTGGCGACAGCCCAGGTGATGCGGCAGGTCGATGACGACCCGATCTATCAGCAGACGATCGATGCCATGCTGGATGAGGTGCTCAATCACTTCGTCAACCACGAGCATCAGGTCTTGTTGGAGAACGTCGGCCTGAACGGCGAACTGATCGACGAGCCAGACGGCCGAGAGGTCAATCCCGGGCACGCGATCGAGACCTCGTGGTTTATCATGGAGGAGGCCCGCCACCGCGGTAACGATGCCGGCTTGATCCAACAGGCCTGCCAGATTCTGGATTGGTCGCTGGCGTTCGGGTGGGACGAGCAGTACGGCGGGCTGCTCTACTTCAAAGACTGCAAGGGGTACCCAAACCCCAAGTATGAACACGACATGAAGCTGTGGTGGCCGCATAACGAGGCGATCTACGCGACGCTGCTGGCCTATCACCTCACGGGCGACGAGAGATACATCGACTGGCACACAAAGCTGCACGACTGGGCGTACCAGTACTTCCCGAACGCCGAGCACGGCGAGTGGTTCGGCTACCTGCACCGTGACGGCTCGGTCTCCTCCACGCTCAAGGGCAACATGTGGAAGGGCCCGTTCCACCTGCCGAGGATGCAACTGAACTGCTGGAAACTGCTGGAACAGATGAAGCAGAGTATGTAGGGCGGACGCAGTGTTTAGTCGTGTTGCCCGATGATCTCGGCGAGCGGGATACGCATGAACGTCATGTTGGCCCGGCTGCCCTCATAGAGGATGCCGACGGTGTTCTTGTCGATCATCGTCAGGCTTGAGTAGCCCGCCGACTCTCCCGCGTCGATCAGCAGGTGGTGTTCTTCGGACCAGGTGTTGCCCCCGTCGAACGAGGCCTTGAGGGTCATGTTGCGCCGCGGCTTGTCTGGAACCGCCGGGTTCGAGAACAGCAGCACCGGCCGGTCGAGCCCTTGCACATCCACACGGATCAGGCTCGCCTGACACACCGGCTCGGGCAGGGCGGAGCGTGAAGATCGGTGCGCTTCCCAGGTCTGCCCCATGTCGTGTGTCACGTATACCGAGCGTGCACCGCCGCGGTTATCGCGCATGTTCAACATCAACGCGCCGTCGTGCAGCTGAACGACCTGGGCCTCGGTGGTGTTGGGTTTTGCCCCGTTGCCGATCTTCCATGTCTGGCCGTGGTCTTGGCTGTAGATGATCGTGGCGTACGGCATGTCGCCGGCGTCTTTAAACTGTGCCGCGAAAACCAGCGTGCCGTCGCTCATCGTGATCCCGCTACCGGGTCCCTGGAACATCATGCGCCAGGCGGGGTCTTTGACCTGCGGGGTGATGTTGATCGGTGGCGACCAGGTGACGCCGTCGTCATCACTTTTATATAGAACAAGCTGGGCGGTTTCGTCGGGTGTGATTCCCGGGCCCGAGTTTTTCCATCCCCGATTGCCGTGGCTCCACAGGCCGGCGACCCAGATCGTCCCGGTTGTTTTGTCTACAAGTATCGCCGGGTCGCCCACGCCGTCGTAGGCGTGCGCAGGGTCATCGCCCATGTCGCCGATGATCTGCATGGGTTCCCAGGTATGCCCCCCGTCGGTGCTTCGGCTCATGCCGATGTCGATGTCGCCGGGCAGGTCGCCCCAGCCCCGGTGTCGCACGTCGTAGACCGCGATGAGTGTGCCACGATGGGTCGTTGCCAGCCCCGGGATGCGGTGCGAAGCGACGCCGTCCTGGCCGGTATTGCGCAGGGCGATCCCGACACGTACGGACGCCCGAGATTGGCCGGGCATCGGTTCGGCGGTTGCGTGTACTACTCGACCGTTGCCATACGAGATGGATTCGCACGTTACCTCTGGCAGGAGGTTGGGAGCGACGCCTCCCTTGAGTTGATAGGTCACCCAGAAATGGTTTTCGCCATCAACCAGCGGGATGCTGCCAGCAAACGTCATCCGGCTTTCGGCCGGCTGCGCACCGCCGACGCGGGTCGCGTTCTTAAAGATGTCCTCTGGGTCGCGCCAGCTCAGGGCAGAAACCCCGCCGGTGGCGTAGACCTCGACGGATCTGATAGTTTCGGCAAGGCTCGGGTCTTTCAGCGTCAGCGTGAGATTGTTCAGCGCGACGGTGTCTACGTTCCC
>CBDUNP010000073.1:0-10806 GCA_965368605.1 uncultured bacterium
TCGGGGGTGAACTTGGATGAGTCGGATGCAAACGGAAGTGGGGAGATAGCAAGAGCGCTAAGCCGCGAGCGGCTGAGGATGCGCGCAGGGATAGGTGGGGGAATTAGGCGCGGGGTGAGGGTGGGTTGGGAGTCGTCGGGTTAGGCCGACGGTTTAGTGGCGCATCGCGCGGTCGAGCGCGGACTGGCCGGCGAGGACCTTGGTCTGGTTGCGGGCCTGGACGAGGACCTGCTGCTTGCCGTTGCGTTTGAACTGGCGGACCATTTCTTTGAGGTGCAGGTCACGGTCACGGGCGAAGCGGGCGAAGGCCTGCTCCAGGTCGTGGCGGGTGTACTTGCTAAGCGGGTCGTTCATCCCGGTCTGCCCGACGGCCCAGTCGATCAGCGGGCGGGGCTCGGTGGTGAACTTATAGGTTTCGAGGGTTGCCAGCAGTCGCTGGAGGTCCGACGTGAAGACGTCGGTGAGGGCTTCGGGCAGTTCCCACAGTTCGTGGGTCTGCTTGTTGCCTTGTTCGAGTTGATCGAGCCAGCCTCCGCTGGAAGTGATCGAGGAACTCATGGTTTTTGTCTTTCCTTTCGGCGCTAACGGCGCTACAGCAGTGTTAATCACGACCCGGCCGCGGTTGGCGAACTCAACGCTCAACCTCTGTGCGGCGGCCCCCTCGTGGACGATGGCCTGGGAGTGCTTGACGACGCCCTGGCCCCATTCGGGGCGTTTGGGATGCGTAACGACATCCCCTTGCTGATAGCGGCTGATCCGATTCACTGGAACTGTTTGAACCGATCCGACGGACCCATCAGGGTTGCCGAGTCGGCTTCCTTCTAAGACGGTGCCTGACCCAACGTGGGCTCGGCGGTCGTCTGCATATCTTCGTAAACCCCTACCTCATGGCGTCCGAGCCAAAGTTTGCGGGTTTTCAGACAATGCCAGATCGTTCCATCGATCAACCGGCAATCAAGTGCTTCTCATCCTCGACCCGCCTGATTAAGGTGGGCCTGAAACGGTCTTTAATAGGCCGTCTCGCTGAACTCTTTATCGGCCACCCCAGGGTTACAACTTTGGCGAAATTGGTTCGGAATACGCTGTGGGTTAACCCTCGGCGAGATGCACTAACACAAGCCATTATACCCGGGAAAGGCCCTTGGTCAAGCACTCAACGGGGTGTGGAAAGATTAAAAAACGGCCAGTAAACGCTCGTTTTTCAGGGATTTAGCGGGCGCGTCACAATGGGTCGTTTCCGCCGATGCCCGGTGACTCTTCGTCGGGCCGTGTCACTTCGTCTCGGGTGCCTGCTTCGTCGTCCTCGGCCTGCTCCTCCGCTTCGGCGAGCTCGTCGATATCCGGCTGGGTCACGGCGGTGGCTTCCAGCAGGCGGTTGATCCGTTTGCGGACCCAGAAGATCCGGGGGACGTGGGGGATGCGACGCAGCTCGGATCGGCCGGTCGCGGAGTAGACGATCAGTGTGCCCGAGCCGCAGATCAATAGCTCCAGCAGGTCCGGGTAGGTGCTGCGGACACGCTTCGCTCCGCGGGCCAGCGAGTCGTCGGCCCGGCCAAACGAGTAGTGCTCGAACTCGTTGTGCGTGATCCGCCAGCGGTGCTGCATCCGAGCCCAGACAAGCATCGTCAGGTAGGGGATCAATAATAAGATACTGACGGACATGCCGAAGCCCGGGTCGTACTGGACTTCCAGGTCCTCGAAGAAGTTGAAGATGTTGCCGAACAGGGTGAACCCGGACTTCTCGCTGAGCCAGAGCCCCAGGAAGAAGAACAGCCCGAACGCGACGAGCCAGAAGACCGCGTGGTTGCGTTCGATGTCGACGCCGATCGTCAGGATCACGATCACGCTCAGCAGCAGGTAGACCCAGCCCAACGACTCGAGGTTGACCCAGTCCCACCCGGCGGGGAACCAGAACAGGAAACCTGCGGCGATGATCGGCCAGATGAAAAGCAGCTTGGGGTAGGTGTGGAACACGACCTCGTGGACCGATGCCCCGGACGTGCCACCCGCCTGTTTTTTCCACGGCAGCTTCATAACCCCATCATACCGCGCCGCCGGTTGTGACGCGCCTCGGGGACCCGCTTTGGTCGTGTTTGTTGCGGCGGATCAGCCCCAACCCTGCGACAGCTATCAGACCGAACGCGCCGGGCTCGGGGATGTTGGATGAGGCTAATGGCGGGGTGCCGGCGTTCCAGTTGGCGAGGACAAGGTTAAGGTCATCGATCCCGATGAAGCCGTCGCCTGAGGGGTCGCCCAGCAGCGGGTTGCTGGGGGTGACGTTGGTGTTCCAGTGGGCGAGGACGGTGTTGAGGTCATCGATCCCGACGAAGCCGTCGAAGTCCAGGTCGCCGGGGAGGGTGGTCAGCGCACTAAAAAGAACTTCGGCGGCGTCCAGTGCGAGCAGGTTGTGTGCGGCGGTGGTGGGGTGGACGTTGTCCCAGAAGAGGTATTCGTCGGGGTTGATGCCGGACTGGCCCAGGGCCTGGTCGGTGACGTTGGTGAAGCCGTAGGACGTGGGGTTCTGTGTGGCGTCGCTGATGATGGCGGCGGCGTCGAGGCGGAAGAACTGGATATCCGTCAGCGAGCCTTCAAGGCTGTTAAGCGATGAATCGAGTTGAGAGTTGAACTGCGTGCTGTAGTTGTCGAATACCGACTCGTTGGACGTACCGACGTAGCGTGGGGTCTTGCCAAGCAGCGGGAGGTTGACGACCAGGAAGTTTCGGCCGCCTGCGTTGTGGAGGGAGGTGATGTCGGCGGCCAGGCTGTTCACGGGAGTTGCGGGGTTGGTCTGGCCGTCGAAGAAATCGTTCGCGCCGCCGAAGACGATGATGAGTTCGTCACCGGAAGGCCCGCCGTCGTTGAGGTAGTCGGGGGCCTGCTCGTCGATGTCGTTGATGAACAGCGAGACAAACCCGGAGCCGTCGGTGCGTGCCCCGCCGAAGGCGTAGTTTCGTCCGGAGCCGCTTATATAGTTGCCGACCGGGGGCGAGAGTTGCAGTTCTGTCGCGAGGTACTCGACCCAGACCGGGCCGTTGGAGAACCGGCCCATGTAGTAGTCGTTGGGGTCCATCGCCAGCGAGCCGAGCGATTCATACGCGTTGCCGGTGTCCGACAGGCTGTCGCCGAAGATGACTAACTCGCTGAAGGGCCCGGCGGAAACGCACGGGGTCAGCGTCAGCCCGATCAGTAAAACAAACCACAAACGTTTACGGACAGGCATGCCATCTCCCAATTAACAAGTAAACCACATTATACCCGACGTCGGCAGAATCCGAGTGTGACGACAAGCGTGCCATAAACCGCGGTCGCGGGCTCTGGGATGTTGGTATTTTCCAAAAGTGGGGGAGTACCGTTGTTCCAGTTGCTAAGGACGGTGTTCAGGTCGTCGATGCCCACAAACCCGTCGCCGGAGGGGTCGGCCAGTGGGTCGGCGGGGGGGACGTTTTGGTTCCAATTGCTTAAGACAATATTCAGGTCGTCGATGCCGACGAAGCCATCCCCGTTCAGGTCGCCTGGTATCGCAGCGGTGGAGAAGACGGAGAGCGTGCCGTCGATCAGCAGGTTGCTGGTGTCCCAGTCCAGGTCGCCGGCGAGTGATGGAAGATTCATCGTGCTGAAGCTGCCGAAGAGGGAGAAGCCCCAATCCAGGATGTCGAAGCTGTCGCCTGCTTGTGGGACGAAGCCGTGGATCAGGGACACGTTAAGCGTGCCATCCACGGTCAGGTTACGAGCGACATCCAGGACATCGTGCCCGGCCCCGGCGTCCGTTCCACCCAGTTCGATTTCCAGGATGCCGGTGGGGTGTTGTGTGAAGTGACCGTTGGCGATGGTCAGTGTGCCGGCCGTATTGGTGGAGAAGTCGGCGATGCCCGGCGAGACGGTGGCGTGGTTCTGAACAGTAGCGAGGTTCATGTCGATCGTGCCCTTGCCCTGGATGCGCCCGCCGTTCTGGTTGAGGAAGGTAAAGCCGGTCATGTTGAGATCACCCAGGGAGACATCGAGTACGCCCCCGTCGTTGGTGAAGGGCATGTTGATATTCAGGGTGCCTGTGGTGGTGAAGCCGCCGACGCGGACGGTGCCGGTTTTCCTGATGATAAATTCCGATGCGGGGTTTGAGGTCGTGGTGAGCGTCGCGCCGCTGTCCCCAAGGCTGATGTAGATGGCGGCGGGGAAGCCCGAGCCGCTGTGGCCCACAATGATATCGCCGCCCACGGTCGGGTGCTGTGTGAACAGCGAGCCGGCGCCATTGACGCTCAGGGTCGCGTCTTTAGAGGCGCCCCCGTTGGTCTGGAGCAGGACGTCTCCGGTGTGTGCGTCGAATTGACCGCCTGATAGGACATGGACCGCGGCGGAGATGTTGCCGGGCGCGGGATCGTTGGCGATGGTCAGCCCGTTGCTTATCGCGGTGGCGTTGTCACTGATGGTGACGTTGAATGTCCCGGTGCTGTTGCCGACCTCAAGTGCCCCGTTGTTATCCAGCGACGAACCTGCCCCATCGACCTCCAGTCGTGCGCCGCTGAACATGCGTATGCCGGTGGCGACGGTCAGGGACGCGCCGTTGAGGACTTCGTATTGAGCGTTATCAACAATGAACAGGACGTTGTCGTTGGTCACTTCCGAGCCGGAGCCGGTGACGGTGTAGGTGACGCCCTCGTCGGTGTATTCGCCGCCGGTGGTGTGCATTGCGCCGCTGTTCATGATGCTGACCGAGCCGAAGGGGGCAACCTCGAGGCTGGAACTGGATTTGTTGATCGTGCCACCGTCGATGTTGACCGGACCGTTGGCTGTGAGTTTGGCGAGGCTGGCATCCAACCCGATATTGATTGTGCCGGTGGTCTTGACGGTGATGGCGCCGTTGCTGGATATGAACTCGCCCCCGTCTTCAAGGTCGAGTGTGGCGATGCCGGTGGAGCCGTGGCCGAGGATTGTTTGGGAACTGCCGGTCTGTGTGATGGATGATCCGGGCCCCGTCACGGTCACGTTGCCGGTCGCACCGATACCGCCTGCGAGGGTAACGTACAACTCGTCAATCGTGATGTCGGCACCGGATTCGACGTTGAGTACGCCTGATGTGTTGGCGTCGGCGTCGTTGGCGTTGGAGACGCGGACTTCGCCGAGCGTGCCGGTTGCCGAGTTCCGGTAGGTCAGGTCTGCGGAGCCGCCGTCGATGCCCAAGGCGATCAGGGAACTGGTCAGCGTGTCGAATGACGTCCCCACGCCGTCGACGGTGACTGTGCCGGAGCCCACCGCACCCAGCAGGGGGGAGCTGATGAACAGGTCGCTGCCTGAGTTCAGCGATATCTGTGACCCGTTGTTCAGCTGATACGCCCCGCTGATCGACAGGTCGGCGTCGTTGTTCGCGGTCAGGTGCTTGCCGGCGGCGAGGTTGAACTGGCCGGCGGTGCTACGCGTCATACCGCCGCCGTCGAAGGTGACGTCGGCGTTGGCGTTGAAGACGCTGTCGTCGATGATGGCCAGGAACCCGGAGTTCTGGAAGAGGATCGCGCCGGTGCCCGTGCTAAACGTCCCGCCATGGTCCAGGTGGATGTCGGAGATGATGTTAGGGTTGGTCGCGTCGCCGACGGTCAGCGTTGATGCGCCGCTCATGTTCAGGACGGATCCGGACCCGTCCACGGTGACGGTGGCTTCCTGGATGGCGGAGGCGCTGGTAGACAACGAGCCGATACGCAGGTTGCCGGTGGTCAGTTCTGCGCCGGAGAGTACATTGAGCCTGCCGGTGGTTCCGGCGATGCTGCCGGAGCCGAGCGTGGTGGTGCCGGTGATCGTGCTGGTGGTTGAGCCGTTTTGATAGGTGAGCGTGCCCAAGCTTCCGCTTGAGCCGAGGGAGACCTGGCCCGTGACGTCGAGCGTCGAGCCGGCGCCGTCGATGGTGGCGGTTCCGTTGCCGCTGGCGTTTCTGCCGATGAAGAGGTCCAGCGTGTCCAGGTCTGAGCCGTTCTTGATGCTCAGAAGGCTCCCGGCGCCGACTTCGGTGTCGTCATCAACAAAGAACCTCACGTCGCCCGACCCACCGTTGCGGTCCAGCGTCAGGTCGCCGCCGGTCAGCCTCAGGTCGTCTTCGGTGTTGTAGCTGGCGAAGATCGCGCCGTTGGACGCGAGGTTGATGTCGCCGTCTTGAACGATCATGTCGCTGACGGTGGTCGTTACCCCGGATTGGATCGTGACATCATACGAGCCGGCCAGGTTAAAGCGGGCGCTCTCGGTGTTGTTGTTTGGGGTGTTCAGCCCGTCCCAGTTGAAGCTGTTGCCGTAGTAGTCGCTGGCTCCACCTGCGGTCCAGTCGATGATGGTCTGTGCGTGTGCGTTAGTGGTCAAGACCATCAGTGTGGTCAGGGCGGCGGCATGAAAGTGAATAAGTGAAAGTTTCTTCATGGCATTTCCCCTGTCACATGTGGCTGTGTCTGCGGCGCGCAATCACGTATGCGTAAGTTTTGCTGGTTTTTCCACCCGCCCTTACGCCGCCGGGGTATTCCAACGGCGAGAAATCCCTGAGTAGGCATATGTATAGATATCAAGACAAGCTACCCGTCCGGACCCACAGATACAAGAAAAATTTAATGAATAAGCCGTGGGCGGCGTTGGGGTCGGTTAAGCAGGGCGGGTGTTCCAAGGCATATCAACACGATGGCGGTGGGCTCGGGGATATTGGCGTTTTCCAGTGGTGGTGGGGTGCCGTTGTTCCAGTTGCTAAGGACGGTGTTGAGGTCGTCGATGCCGATGAACCCGTCGCCTGAGGGGTCGCCGTCGCTCCAGACGCCGGCGGTGGTGTTGCCGTTCCAATTGGCCAGGACGATGTTCAGGTCGTCGATCCCGACGAACCCGTCGCCGTTCAGATCGCCGGGGAGTCCTGCGACAAGTGAGACGATGTCGCTGCTGTAGAGGATGCCAAGCGAGGCGGGGAGGCTGACCGCGTCGAACGTGCCGATCAGCGGGGTGCCCGAGCGGATGATGTCGTAGATGACGCCCGCGCCGGGGTCGGCGACGTAGCCGTTGATGAGGCTGACGTTCAGTTGGCCGTTGAGGATCGTGGTGTTGTCGATGTTGAATTGATCGAACTGCGTGATCGCGGTTTCCCCGCCGACCTCGAACTCGAGGATGGACTCGTTATACATCACCAGGTCGCCGAAGCGCATGGTCCCGGCGGAGAGCCCGGGGCTGAGTGTGCCGACGTTGGCGAGCGTGGCCTGGAACCAGCCGTTGCCCTGGATCGTGCCGAAGTTGCCGACCGGCGAGCCATCGACGATCGCTTGAGGCGTGGCGACGGGTTGACCGAGCAGGGTCATCTGCCCGTCGGTGATCCAGGTGATGTCGGTGATGACGACCAGAGCCGCGTTGTCGGAGACGGTGATGTGGCCGCTGTGCCCTTCGACGAGCGGGTCGGCCTCGATCGATTCGCTCTGGATGGTGAAGATGACGCCGGGGTTGATGGTGGTGTCGGACGGGTTGGTCTCGTCGCCGTCCCAGTCCATGTAGGTGGTGTTGATGGTGGTGTTGCCGGTGACGGTCGCGTCGCCCGCCTGCCAGAGCTTGCCGCCGCCGTGGATGTTACCGCCGTTGTAGTTGGTGGCGCCCTGCAGCAGCAGGTCGGAGTTGGTAAACACATTGATCTCGCCGGACGGCATGGTGTCGAGCGCGGCTTCGACATAACTGACGCCGCCGGTCGCTCCGAGCAGGCCTTCGAGGATGAGCTTCTGCCCGCGGAGTGTGGGTTCGTGGCCGGTCTTGCTGGAGTCTAGGATGAGCGTGCCCTTGGGGACGGGTGGGATCCCGGCGGGCGGGCCTTGCGCGGGCAGCGTCCAGGGCGCATCGGTGTTGACCTCCATGATGCCGCTGCTGAGGCGGATCGTGCCGCGGTACGGGTTGTCCGTCGTACCTGTGGTGTTGCTGTTGATCGTCAGGGTTGCGTTGGGCTCGACGGTCAGGTCGTTGTTGTTGAACGGCCCGCTGTTGCCCCAGTCGAACGTCGCGGTATCGATCGTGGTGTCGGCGTCGATAAAGAGATTAGTCGCCTGCACAAGTTCGCCGTTGCCGGTGTACGACCCGCCTGCGAAGGTGGTGTTGCCTTCCAGGATCAGTCTGTCGTCGGCGTCGTTGATATTGACATCGACGGGTGACTGAAACCGCGTGACGCCGTCCATCTTCGTGTTCTTATCGACGTTGACAGTGCCTTTGATCGTGGCGATGTCGCCGCTGAAGGTTGCGAAGACATCGACGCCGCCGTTTAGGTTAAGGAAGCCCGTCGGGGCGAGGGTCCAGGCCTTATCCATGTCAATCTTGCGTCGCGGGCCGATGGTCATGCTTCCGGCGAACTCGCCGAGGTGTGAGCCGTGTACAAAGATATCGCCGTCGATGGCCTCGACCACGCCGCCGCCGGAGCCGCCCAGGTCCCAGACGTCGACCGAGTCCGGAGAAAACGTGGTGAGGATCAGCGTCTGCACGCCGTTGGCTTGGATCAGGCCGTTGTTGGTCAGGCGGTCGGAGACGAGCAACGCGCCGGCCCCTTTGAGTGTCCCGCCGATGGCGATGAAGGCGTCCTCGTTGACGTCGGCCGTGCCGTCGAGCAGCTCGAGCGTGGCGTTGGAGTCGATCAGCAGCTTGTCGGTGAACAGGGCGCCGTTGCTCTGGATACGCAGGCGTGCGTCACTGTCGAAGTAGTTGTCGCCGTCGAGCGTGGTTTGGCCGAAGACGTTCAGGACGTGGTCGGTGGTGACCCACGAGCCTTCCATCACGCTGAGGTTCCCCGCCGAGACGCTGCCCGACGCGACCGCAAAGACCGGTAGCGTGTCGTTCTTGCGCACATAAGCATCGTCAAACACGCCGGGCACCTTGCCGCTAATCCAGTTGGCGGGGTCGGCGAAATCGACACCGCCGAGGTAGTCCTTGCGTCGTACATCGACGCTGGCCCAGTTGACCGCCGAGGCGATGGCGAAGAGGTCGGTCTGGCTGATGCGTTTGCGTTCACCCGAGCCGATCGACGGGTACATCGCGGCGGGGATGATAGAGAGGTGCTCGTCGTTATCTGCGATATCCATGACCGCGCCGCCGACGAACGCGGGGTTGACATCATAATCCCCGTCGCCGACCTGCCCGCCGTTGACCTCGGCGTTCATGCCCAGGACGTGCCCGATCTCGTGCATGGCGACGCTGAAGAGATCGACGTTGTACATGTCCGGCGCCTGCCCGGGCAGGGCGTCGCCGCCATAACCGGCTTCGAGCACGTCCGGCACGTCCCCGCCGTACCAGGGCGCCTGGAGCAGCGGGTCGAGATCGCGGTACAGCGTCTGCTGCATGTCGTATTCTTCGTCTTCATAAGGTGTCGCGTCGAAGTACCAATCTTTGGTGTTGTTGAATCGGACATACCCCGTGACGGGCTTGCCCGCCGTGGACGAGGTCGAGATCCCCTCCGCCAGCGCGTTGCCGTTAAACATGTCGGCGGGCTGCTGCCAACTGATATCGATGGTGACGACCCACGGGTCGAGGATCAGGTCCTCCCACTGGTCCGCCGCGGCCTGGACGACCGTCATCAGCGCGATCCCGAACGGGTCCACGCCCGGCCCCTCGGAGGTGACCGGGTTGTAGTTGACGTTGACGGTGATGGCCGAGGCCGAATCTGTTGCGACGGGTAGCGAAACTACGGCGGCTAGAATCCACGGCAACGTGTTGCGGTTGCCCCGGCGACGACGTGGTTGGGTGGCCTTCATGATGTGTCCTCAATTGATCACGTCAGTGAACAGCCCGCCTACGGTACATAAACGAGCCGGTAGCCAACAGCAAGACAATCACCGCGGAACCGGGCTCGGGGATCGCCGCCGGCTGTTCGGGCGGTGTCCCGGCGTTCCAGTTGCCTAAGACCTCGTTGAGGTCGTCTATGCCGACGAAGCCGTCGCCGCTTGGGTCGGCCAACGGGTCGGCGGGGGGGACGTTCTGGTTCCAATTAGCCAGCACCAGATTCAGGTCGTCGATCCCGACGAAGCCGTCGGAGTTCAGGTCGCCGGGGATCATGATGAGATATTCGGTGAACTGCACGCGGACGTGGATGGGGTTTGGGTTTTGACTGCCTGCTCCGCCAGCCGGGCCGTTACCCCAGACAAACGTGATTGTATTCAACCCGGAAACCAACCCCCCGGCACTGTCGAGTGTGAACGCGTTACCTTCGAACATATCGGGCAGTTGTGTGTGGCTCCCGGTATTTGCTTGGCCGGTGGAGGCACCATTGATCAGGATGTCCAGCCCCTGATTGTCTGATATCCAGTATCCGTTAAGGCTGAACCCTGTCAGGTCGATGCCGGTCAGGTCAACTTCTGTCGCGATGTGATAGATCGACTCGGGTGCGTGGACATTCGTGCCGCTTGGGGAAACCCAGGCGCTATCCGCATTGTTTCCTGAGAGGTATCCCGCAGAAGTTACGAACACATTCCCCGAGCCGTTGAATGGATTTACGGTCATGGTGTAATGCTTATCGACGCCTCCAGCCAGATCGACCCCGGTGTTGTAGACGTCGGATCCATTTGGCAGCGTCACGAGAGCGGCGGCTCGGCAGGGCAGCGACGACATGGCCAGGGCGCAGGAACCAATCAAGACAGTGGTTCGCATGTGTAAGTTGATTTTCATTATTTTCATGCTCTCAGACATGCAGGCACGAATCGTGCCGTATGCTTGTCGGCCGATGATTAGTGACTATTCAGCACGTCGGTTTCTAAAGCTATTACGACACAGATGATGCCCCAGAAAAACGCTGAGTATGACGATCGTAGAGGGTTCGGGGAGATTGGCGGGTGTATTGGG
>CBDUNP010000074.1:0-10725 GCA_965368605.1 uncultured bacterium
GATCCGACTCAGAATCTAACTCTAATGCCGGATCAGTTCTAGGGGGAAAGGTCAGGACAAACCGAAGCCGGAGATAGACGCTATACGACAATGGGTGGCATAGAGCATGAGTATTTTGGGCACTCTGGCAAACATTGCACTCAAGATGAAAGTTTGCTTTTAAATAAATTTCGTGAGGGTGTTGATGCACTTACCAACATCGAACCAGGGGTCAAGTATATTGCTGTACTAGACCCCGACTTTTCTACAGAGAATCTAGAAGTAATGAGAGGTGTACAATCGTATATGAGTGGATCTGACCTTACAGATAGAGAGATCGGACTCAAAACTACGTTTTCTAGAGATAACTTAAAAGAATATGAGCTGTGGAGCATTAGCAGTCTAGGCGTAAACAATATTAACGCAGCGATATCTATTAATGGGCATAAAGTTGCTCATACTAATGGATTTGCATGCGTTGTTAGCCACCGCGGTCCAGGCATTACCAAGGTTTTTACCCACTTTGAACCAATGCTCATCGAGTACGATGAGCAACATGATAGCAATGCTGCGATAACATCATCACAATCGATTAATTGGAATAAGCCATGGTGGCCGACAATTCTGGTTACTTGTTGCACGCTGTTTCTTTGCGTACTTTGCGGTGCCTATTTGTCTTGGCTGTTGGGCTGGATACCATATGTCTAACAATGTGAAACGGAATGCGAAACGGGGTCTAACCTCGTTTCTGCTCCCCACTATGGAGAATAGTGATACCGGTTATTAGCCTACTTCCGTAGGCGGCCGAGAACTCGGCCATCAATGTTTGGCCCCCAAAACTCTGACCGCGATGGAGCGGCTTTAGCATGAACAACTTTGTCAACGGCTTTGTTTCAAGTCTTGCGGCCACTTTTGTAGGTTTCGTACTGATCAGATGGGCATGGCCGAATTTCAAGGACAAATGTCTGTACAGTGGAATCCGAGTTGATGGCTCATGGGATATCACTGCAGAACGAGAAGGAAAGCAGATGAAAGAGGGGCGTTTGGAACTTAAGCAAGTTGGCCGATCTATCACCGGGACCAGCGTCCGGTCAAAGACACGCGAAGGCAAGAAGTCAGAACGACGCTTCACTTATCGTGGTGTTATCCAAGGCAATCAGGTAACTCTGCTGTTTGAGGACGCGAAGGGTGTTGGATTTGATTCTGGAACCTATGTCTTCACTGTACAGAATGACGCAAAAACGATGTTGGGTATGGCAACCTTTCACGGTAGAAAAGAGAACAGGATTATCTCTGAGTCACGTACGTTGACTAAGACGATTACTTGAGTGTGGTCAAAGTGGTGCCTAAGCAGTGGCTTGCGTTGACCTACGACATCAGTGATAGATAATGTAGTGGGCGGTTGGTCAACCGCTTTCGCGGGTTACTAGCGATTAAGGAGAAATACACTATATCGAAAAGGAACTATCATGAACCCAATCGAACTTTGGCACTCAATTATCGACGCCGAGGCCGCATACGAGGCAGAACACGGTAATCCGCCGAAGAAACTCAAACTTCCAGTACAGCTTGCGTACGATCTTGCCAAACTTGGGCACGAACAGCTCGGTGAACTTTGGGGCCGTGTTATGAAGAGCGGAATCGTAGTATTCGAAGAAGAAGGGCTTCTTGGAGTTTCCGTAGAGATTGTAAGAGATGCCTCCACACAGTTTTCGTTCGAGTGATCGAGTTGGCAGGCTAACTGATGGTTGCTGTTGACCATCAAAATCCATAGGAAAAATCATCGTAACCTGCGGATCGCATCTTCGCAGGTCACATAGGCCGGAATTCTGGCCGGGATACAGGGGCAGATAAGGTTCCAGGAACCTTACTTGGGGCGGTCCAGTACTCCTAGCACTCATCCCGCTTTTTGTGCGCACAGTTGATACGGTTTAACAGATCAAAACCTATGCTCTTTATAAATTCGTAGATACTTGCCCGTCAAGCCCTTGCGCCAATCCGCAAGACCTCGAAACCGCTTCCATGCGCCCAAACCTGTCCATCCATCCCTATATGGAGGCGTGATTCATTCGGATCGCGTCTGCCGACAATCTCACGATGGCGGTTTAACCGACTCCCCTGAGTACCCAACGATTAAAAGGACCGGGACTCCAGGGCTGTCCGAGCCCCTTTCCCAGAGCCCGCAGCCAACCGGCCGTGGGACCGCAGATCGAGAAGCCGGGTCCTCAAAAGGGGCTCGGTCGGGCCTGGGACGTGTGGAGCGCACCGCCCCGGCTGACAGCGGACCCACAGGGCACGGCCTCGACCCGGTCCCGATGCGCCCATCCCTGCCGCCACACCCGGAACGTCGTGATTTTAGAAGTCTGATCTCGGATGGATGATCGCTGAAGTGAAGACAGGCATGCAGAACTCACCGCGAAGGCGCGAAGATCGCAAAGGAAAATAAGGAATGCGGATGTAACCACAGAGGGCACAGAGAACACAGAGCCGTAAGAATGTAGACAGGATGGACAAGATAAATCGCGCGATCGATTCGCCTGCGCTATCCCGTGAATCCTGTCATCCTGTCCACACTCCCCGTCTTATTTGCGCCTTATCGAAATCTGCGTCATCTGCGCAATCTGCGGATACCTCCTGTCCCCTTGCTATGCTCCGCGCCTCCCTCTGCGCCCTCTGTGCCCTCTGTGGTTAACTTCTTCTTCTTCTTCTTCTTCTTCTCCGCGCTCTTCGCCCCTTCGCGGTAAATTCCCCCGAACATGTCTCAACAACCACCCCCAACCAAGGCAACGCACCGATCGCGCACCGGATCATGTTCATCCCGTCATCCGGTCAACATTATTAAGGCATCGCCTTGATCGCGTCGGCGTAGATGTCCAGGCACTTCTGCGCCGCGCCGTCCCAGGTGAGGTTGCGCAACTCAAGGTCGGCGTTGCTCCGCAGCGTGTCGCCCAGCGACGGGTGGCGCAGCACCGCCAGGATCTTGTTGGCGAACTCGTCGACGTCCCAGAAGTCGACCTTCAGCGCGTGCTTGAGGACCTCGCTGACGCCGGACGTCTTGGAGATAATCACCGGCACGTCGTGGCTGATCGCCTCCAGCGGCGCGATCCCGAACGGCTCGGACACGCTGGGCATCACGAACACGTCCGCCATCTTGAAGATGCGCGACACGTCGTCGCCCCGCACGAAACCCGTGAACGTCACCTTGTGGCCGATCCCCTCGCGGGCCGCCAGCTCGATGATGTCCCGGACCTTGTCGCCCGACCCGGCCATGATGAACTTCACCTTGTCGTACTTCTGCAAGACCTTCTTCGCCGCCGCGATAAAGACCTCCGGCCCCTTCTGCATCGTGATCCGACCCAGGAACAGCACGACCTTGTCCCCCTTGTCGATCGTGATCTTTTCGGGCGCGTCGGCGACCGCCGGCCTGCCGTTCTCGATCCCGTTGTACACCACGTCGATCTTGTCGGGGTTGACCTGGTAGTTCTTCTCGATGATCGACTTGGTCAGATGGCTCACCGCAATCACGCGGATCGCGGCGTGCATCCCCCGGCGTTCGACGTCGTAGACGTGCTGGTGCACGTTATCCCCCGACCGGTCGAACTCGGTGGAGTGGACGTGCACCACCAACGGCTTGCCATACGCCGCCGCCACCGCCATCCCCGCGGGGAAGGTCAGCCAGTCGTGGGCGTGGATGACATCAAACTGCTGGCCCTGCACCAGATCGATACACAGCGCGGCGTACCGGCGTGACTCGCTGATGATGTCGCCCGAGTAGTCGTCGGCCGGGAGCGCGGCGGGCTCGGTGGATACGGGTTGATCCGACAGCACGCCCGAAGGCGCAGTGAACTGCCCGGCGACCGAGCGATCCGTGGACCCGACCACGCTGGTCCGCCCGTTGGCATGGCCGGAGCCGGGGTAGCCCGGGGCGGGGGTGTGGGTGTGGGTTCCGGGGGTATCGATCGGGTACGGATGGCCAAACCGGGCGGGCACCGCCTTGAACGTGACGTGCTTGAAGTCCTCCGCCTCGCCGGCAGCGATCGGGGGCTGGTATTCGTAGGTGCTGGCAACGTCTTGGGGCTGACGGCGACCCGAGGCAGCGGCGGGGGACTGCGGCGAGAGCAGCCGGACCTGTGCATCTTCGTGGTAATCCCCCCCGATCGATTTGGGCAGGACAAACGTCACGTCAGCCTGACGCTTGCTCAACGCTTTGGTCAGCCCGTAACAGGCCGTGCCCAGACCACCCGAGATAAAGGGCGGGAACTCCCAACCCAGCATGAGGACTCGCATCGATGCACTCCATGGCCGCCCAGTTTTCAGGGGACAAAAGCCAGCAAATATCCCTCTGGGCTCCCCTGATCGTGGTTTTCCTGCGGGGGAGTGGGGAGGGCCACTATGAAGATACCGCGCGGTGTGGTTTTTTGCCATCCGCCGCCTTGGATACGTCCCGTTAATCCCGGGCCGGGAACGTCGTTTCTGGACAATTTTTTTAGATTTGAAGGCCCGGCCACTTACCTCAAGGCCGGGGGAAACCGAATAACTGGTATGAACCGAATAATCCTGACATTCCTCCTGATCGTTATCGGTTGTATCTCCCAATCCATGGCCGCCGAGGTCATCGGACCCCACGAGGTTCGCGCCCCGGACTCGGCGACCCTGGTCGCGGGGACGTTGGGCGGCGGTTCGCTGAATGTCGTCGACGTGCTGACCGACATCAACGCCGCGTTCTCCGGCGAGAGCATCATCGACGACGGGTACGCGAATGTCGATGCAGACAAGGCGGTCGAGGTTGTATTTGATGTGCCGGTTATCAATCGGGCCGGTCCGGACCTGATCCTGTACGACGCGCGTTACGACGACGGCAGTTATGTCGTGAGTACCGAGTTCGATGGCTTTGTGTCGGGGCTGGCGCTGCACGCGTTGGACGACTTTGTCTCGACCGGGATCGTGAAAGACTATTACTTCAACTTTAACGGCCGCATCTTCCCCGCAACCGTCTTCGCGGCGGAGATCGACCTGTCCGACCTGGGCCTGCCGCTCGGGGCCTCGGTGGAACGTGTGCGTTTCAGCGCGACGAATGGCCGGGCCGACCCGCTGGGCATCGGGGCGCTGGTGCCGGAGCCGGGCACGTTCGCCATGTGTATCGGGTTTGGGGTGGCGACCGTCTTCAGCCGGGCCCGCAACGTGGACCGCTGAGTACTGTTGCGCGTTCTGCGGAGCAGACCTGCCTGAATCTTCTGCCTGATCTGTTTCGGATTCAGCCGGACCGGTTACGCCCCCAGATAACTGGGGCGCCGTGCTTCCTCTTGCACACAGCTTCCGTCGTGATGCACCCAGTACGCCGACGCGTGGGGTCTTGAGCTGACGACGTTGTGTAGTTCACCATCTATATAGTGCAGCCCGACCCCGTCGTCGGCGGCCCAGCCTTCGCTGATCTCGCCATGCTTCTGCAGCCGATGGTATTCCGGGCGTCGGTTGGCTTCCCCGTCGTAGTGCGGGCAGTTGCTGTGAGGCAGGAACCCCAGGCACGGCATCGCGGAGAGTTCGTCCGAGTCTTTGGGTTTGTTGGAATCGGTGACACCTTGCTTAAACCAGCAGATCGACCCGGCGCTGACCCCGGTGAGCACGATGCCTGCATCAAGAGCTTCCCGGAGCACCACATCCATCCCGCGGTCGCGCCAGATCAGCAGCATGTTGCGGGTGTTGCCGCCACCGACGTAGATGACGTCTTGCTGCATGATGAACCCGCGCAGGTCGCTGGGCGGGTCTCTGAAGAAAGACAGGTGCGTCGGCGTGCATGCGTGCTGCTTGAACGATGCGTAGAACCGCTGGATGTAGTCGTCGCTATCGCCGCTGGCGGTCGGGACGAAGCAGACGTTGGGCGTTTCGTTGCGTGCCTGCCTGAGGATGTATCGATCGAGCGCGGGGTTGTCGGGCTCCATGGAGAAGCCGCCGCCGCCCAGCGCGATGATGTGTTTCGCCGGTGCCATCGGGGGTCCGGGTGGGTCGGGGGGGTGCCGGGGGGCCGGGGGTCAGACCAGCTCGTCTTCGGACGGGCTCATGTCGCCGAGCTGTCGGAAGCAGGCCTCGTAGCCCAGCATGATCTTGACCGCGCGGTCGATCACGTCCTGGTTGGTCGGGCTGTCGCCGTCCTTGATGGTCAGGCGGGAGCGGAAGACGTAGACCTTCGCGTCGTCGCGGAAGTGTTCGATCGGCACGGGGTCGCCGACGTAGTCCAGCTCGACCAGCTCTTCTTCCAGCAGCTCTTCCATCTTGTCGCCGGTGTGCAGCAGGTCGGACTCGATGGATTCACTGAGCCAGCGGTCGGCGGTGAACAGGCCGATCCAGACCTCGGGGGCCGAACCGTCTGCGCCCTCGATCAGCAGCTTGTAAAAGGCTTCGCTCTCGACGTCGCGTGCCTGGCAGTTCAACGCGCCGTCGAGGCACAGCACGTCCTCAAACACTTCTGCACGTTTGACACGCTCGGCGACCGCTTCGATCAGACTCTGGTAAGGCTCGGCTGACATGCTTGAAATCCGCTCAATAAAAAGGCAACAAACTTCCGGAGCCGGGGGGCTTCCGGGGGTGAATCCCGGGCACGACCCAACGGGCCTTGACCGGGTAACGCCGACACCCATTTACCCACGTGTCGGGCTGCATATAACTGTAGCTGCCCGGATCAAGTAGAACAAGGCGGGGTGTGGGAATTGTTGTCTCGGAAAGGTGTGTCACGCTTGAGTCAGGCATTAAAGCATGTCTAACTCAAGGGTGGTGTGCGTCCTGCGCGCTGCACGTCGCGTGACTGCGGCGGCCAAACATCCGGGCGGTCGTATTGATCGGATTGCGTCCCGATTACCGGGTGCGTTGGCGTACGGCCTCGAAGAGGGTGACGGCGGCGGCGTTGGCGGCGTTGAGTGAATCGACGGTTCGGCCGAGCGTCGGGATGGCGAGCTTTATGTCGGCGGCGTTCAGCCAGGCGTCGCTGAGCCCGGTGTCCTCCGGCCCGATCACCAGCGCCAAGGGGCCGGTGAGGTCGGCCTGGGTGTAGAGGCTCGCCCCGGGGCCGGGCGTGGTCGCGGCGATGCGGATGCTCTGGCTAGTAAGGAACGCGGGGACTTCGTCGTCGGGCATGCAGATGACCGGGAGCGTGTAGACGGCACAGGTCGAGGCGCGGATGGCGTTGGGGTTGAACGTGTCGACCGGCGCGCCCGCTGTGATCACCGCGGTGCAGCCCGCCGCCTCCGCGGTGCGGACCATCGCGCCCAGGTTGCCCGGCTTCTGCGTCCCCACCGCGATCAGCAGCAGCGGGGGTGTTGACGCTTGTTTGAGTATGTCGGACAAGTCGTCGGCCGACCACTTCGGTTGTTTGGCCACGGCAATGATGCCCTCGGGCTTGTCGCGGTACGCCAGCATCTTCATGAGTGACTCGGGTACGTTGAACACGCGAACGTCTGGGCCGAGTTCAGCCAGGTCCGCACCCACTTCCTGGTTATGCAGCAGCTCGGGGCAGCGATAGATTTCGAGCAGTTTCAGCCCCGAAGCGATCGCCCGGGAGACTTCCCTTGGCCCCTCGGCGATAAACAGCCCGCTGCTTCGGCGCTCGCGTGATCGGCGAAGCTTGACGGCGGCCTTGATCCGCGGGTTGGCGGCGCTGGTGATGGGGGATGCGTTGTGCATGAGGTGTATCCTAGCGGCTACGGCATGCCGGGACACATCACGCGTACGGCGGCGTTATCACAAGCTCCTACATTCCGCGGAAAAGAAAAGCCCACACCTTTCGGTGTGGGCGAAGCATAGTAATAACGTTGTTGATTCCCTGCTCGGTCGGCGGCACGGTGATGTAGCCGAACCGTTGCCGACCTTAACGGCCTAGCATTGCCTGATACGTTTCAGGCACGCGGTGGCCCCGAGCATGACCAGGGCCAGGGATGCGGGCTCTGGGGTCGAGAACTCGCCGACCGCCTCGATGGCATTCACGTCCAGCACGTGTGGGTTCTGCGGGCCACTGACATTGAAGGCGAACAAGGCGTAGCCTTTGTCCCAGAGGTGCCCGCCGTGTGACAGGAACGACGCGGGGCCGAAGGCCGGGAGGACAAATAGCTCGCTGCCGGTTGCGTAATACCCGCTGGGGTCGCCGGGCGAGGGGATCTGGCGGATGCTGAAGATGATCTCGTCACCAAATCCACCGGCGCCGGCCGGGTCGCCATCGAACCGGTCCGGGTCGCCGGCCACATCTTGAACCATCAGCGCATCAATGTTGATCAGGTCGGGGTCCACGTCCGGGCC
Source organism: uncultured bacterium (assembly GCA_965368605.1). Lineage (GTDB taxonomy): Bacteria > Planctomycetota > Phycisphaerae > Phycisphaerales > Phycisphaeraceae > JAJRRS01. The sequence goes on from CBDUNP010000074.1 coordinate 8,263, forward strand.
AAGCAGGCTGATGACCGCGCCGGCAATCGTGGCGTGTGGGATATACGGCGTCCCCGAGCCGTTCCAGACCGAGGTGCCGCTGAAGATATCCATATCCAGGGAGTACTTGTCGGCATCGGCCAGCGGGGGTTCGGGGCCCCAGACTTCCGTGCCGTCGATATCGTCGGGCAGCGGCATGCCGTTGATCATCGCCTGAGTCGCCCACGTGCCGACGGTGCTGGGGACTGCACCAAAGGAGGTTCCAAGCTCGTAGGAGATCTCCCCGGCGCCCGCGATCGGACCGACCGGCGTGAAGATCGGACCCGCCGAGGGTACGGGGACGAGCGCCGGTGCGCCGCCCAGCCCGCCGGGGTAGGCGTAGCTCATGTCGTCGATCGAGAAGATCAAGTGGGCGATCTCCGACTTGACTTCGTGATACGCGAAGTCGCGGTGGTTGGCGATCGCGTCCATCTGGTCGTCGGGTGTCCAGGTCGGCCTTGTGCCGGTGTAGTCGGTGACATCGATGGTCCCGCCGATGCCGTCCCACGCAACGATCTGCTGCGGGTCAAACGGCGGAGGGCCTACGGCACCGGCGCCGATGGTGGAGGAATCGAAGTCGTGTGAATACTCCTTGCCTCCCACGAGCGTGGGCGCTCCGATCCCCGGGCCGAATCCGGGGAACGGCCCACCGGCACCCGCGTACGGGATGGTCGCGTATGATTCAGTGCCCACGCCCACACATGCGATAAGCCCTAAAGCTGAACAGCCTAGGGCAAGACTCGTGCCTTTCATGATGACCTGCCTTTCTCCTGATGAATCTGTAACGCCCTCCACGCCCATCTAACCGGGGGTCAACGGATAGCACACGCGAACTCATGAAGGACGATCATTCAGCCGTCGTGTGGAACCATTCCACACGCAGTACAAGTAGATGTAGTGACAACGTGTACCGGAAAAATAGAAATGAATTTGGTTGAATTTCTCCCCATCGCCTTGCACCCTCTCAGTTCCCCGGAGGTGAAGCGGGCTCAACCAAGCCCCATTTTAAGATGCTCCGGCCATGAGATGCAACCCTTTTTTGTGCCTCGGTCTTTGAGGTTGACGCGAAGTGCTGGGGCGGGCTGTAATTAGATTCGATAAATAATTTATGGCAAACGCGACTGGGTATCGATGTACCCGATTACATACAGGTCAGGTGGATGGCCCCGCGTCTTGCCTGAATGCCTCGGCCTCGATGAAGACGCGCTTGACGAACGGGTACGCCTGCTTGATCTGGGAGGTGATCTTGGCGACCCGCGATTCGAGTTTGTCGGTCGTCGCGTCGTCACGGAACTCGACGCTGATGTTCAGGAGGATGAACTCCGGGCCCATGTGCATGGTCAGGACTTCGTTGACCTTTTCAACGTCCGGCTGCTCACGCACGATCTTGCGGATGCCCTCGATGACGTGCTTGTTGGCGCTCTCGCCGATGAGCAGGCTCTTGGTTTCGTAGGCCAGCCAGGCGGCGGTGCCGGCGAGGACCAGGCCGATCATGATGGAGGCGATCCCGTCGAACTGATGGATGCCGGTGAGTTGGCTGAGCAGCACGCCCAGGAACGCGACGATCAGGCCGATCATCGCCGCGGAGTCCTCGAACAGCACGACAAACATCGTCGGGTCTTTGCCGCGGCGGACGGCTTCGTAGTAGCCCCACTTGCCCTTGGCCTTGCTGAACTCCTTGAAGGCGAAGTACCAGGCCGCGCCTTCGAAGAGCATCGCCAGCACGAGCACGATGTAGTTGATCATCGGGCTCTGGATCGGCTCGGGGTGGATGACGTGCAGGACGCCCTTGTAGATCGACACGGCCGCGCCGACGGCGAAGATCAACATGGCGACGATGAACGACCAGAAGTAGATCTCTTTGCCGTGCCCAAACGGGAAGCGCTCGTCGGCGGGCTTGGCGGCCTTCTTCAGCCCGTACAGCAGCAGGACCTGGTTGCCGGTATCGACGACCGAGTGGATCGCTTCGGACAGCATCGCGGAGCTGTTGGTCATGGCCCCGGCGATAAACTTGGTGATCGCGATCAGGCCGTTGCCGACCAGGGCGGCGTAGATGACTTTTTTATTTGAACCAGCCAAGGGAGACTCCGATAGGGTTTAAGGCCCCATGGTAGATTTTTGCAGGCCATAAGAAAAGGCGCGTCTACCGGTGAGGGTCTACGCGCCTTTGATGATAGTGATGTGAGCTCAATCACGAAACAGAGGGATTCAGCCTTTGCAACGGCCTAGAAGCGGCAGTGCAAGCATGATCAAGCATGCCGTGGCCGGCTCGGGGATGTTGTTAGAGGCCGTGGGCGGGGTTCCTGCGTTCCAGTTGCCCAGGACGAAGTTCAGGTCGTCGATGCCGACGAAGCCGTCGCCCGAGGGATCGGCCAGCGGGTCGCCGGGTGGGACGTTCTGGTTCCAGTTGGCCAGGACGATATTCAGGTCGTTGATGCCGACGAA